>JAHHTE010000123.1 GCA_020024815.1 Mailhella sp. | reverse complement strand
TATAAAAAATTGAACCTTTTTTAATCAAAAATCTGTAAGGTAAAATCACTTTACACGCTATATGTAAATTGAAATTTTTATATTTTTATTCGTTTTTTCGGGATTATTCACCACTTTTAAATGTTTTTATCTTTTTCTTTCTATTAAATAGGAGTTATTTTGTTCTCCTGCATTATACTGCAAGAAAAAATATTAAAGTGAAATATTTTTGCCATATTTTTTTTATTTTTTATGAAAATTGCTATATTTTTTTGGGATTTCTCTCCCCTTTTCACTCTCCACTGAAAATGGGAGTATTCACCACTTTAAAAAAATTTCTTTTTTTTATTCTCTACACCTCTCTTTTATTATTAAAAATATAATAATACAAATGGAAATTTATTTTTTTGGGACTATTCACCACTTTTAAAATTATATTTTTTTCTTGTTTTCACCCCGATAAAAATTTTTTAGTATTTTTTCTTAAATATTTTTATTTTGGGAACATTCACCACTTTTCTAAAATCCATTTTTTTTTCGTGGGAATATTCACCTCTTCGTGCCGGGATTATTCACCACTTAATCGTGGGAATATTCTCCACCTCTTTTTATACATATAATTTTAAAATAATTTATAATAAAAGATAGATTCAATCATTATTAAAAATAGCAAAAAAAGACTATACAACTAAATGAAATTCATGTATAATGTAAGTTATTATAAATTGTTCTTCCACTTAAGGAGTAAATAATGCCAGAAATTCAAAAAAAAGAAAAATCAAAGTCGTCATCAATTATGCAGTATGATGTAGATAATGTTCAAAAGTTACTTAATAAAAATTATAATAAGTCAAATGATATTATTCAGCATTATCGTTATAATCTACCACCATACGAGAACAAAGTTTTAACATATATAGTTTCACATATAAATTGGAGCGACAAAGATGTGGGAGGAATAACTATTGATATAAATGAATTTCATGCTCTTTGTGACCTTGCACCTCCTTCAGGAGGAAAAGATTTTTCTGCTTTTTTTGATGCATTAGAGTATCTTAGAACAAGCAAAATTACAGTTGTTGACGATTCTTCTATAGAGTGGTTTTCTTGGCTTGACAAAGTATCAATAAATACAAAGAACTTTGTTTACACCGTTTATTTGCATGAAGATGTAAAGCCTTATTTTGTTGATATTCAAAATGTATTCGCAAGAACTGGTTATGGGTATACAGCTTGTTCTGTTTCGGCTGTTATGAGAATGAAAGGCCTCTACTCTGCCCGTTTATATGAGCTTATTAAATCTTATCTTAATCTAGGCATATGGGCTGTTGGCGTTGATGAATTGCGAAAATTACTCACACCTAAAGATTTATCACGGAGCAGAAAAGGAAAAACAAAAAGTAGAAAAGGTGGAAGACATTCAACTAACCTTGAAGAATCTTACAAAGAATTTAAAGATTTTAACAAATTTGTGTTAAAACCGGCCATAGAAGAAATAAATAAATTGTCAGATATTCATGTTGATGAAAATTTTAAAAAAATCAGAAATCATGATAAGAAAATTGAAAAATTAGTTTTTACTATGCACAAAAAATCTGAACAAGAGATAAAAAAAATAGAAGACCAGGTTAATAAAAAAGTTGAAGAATCAAGGATACAAAAAAATCGTTATATTGCTGAAGATGTTAAAAAACAGCTTTTATTATCTTTGGGAATGTCAACAGAAAAAGAATTTAACGAAACGATAGTTATAAATGAGTCTTTGTCTAAAATAGAAATATCAAAGAGATATAACTTGTTTAAAGCTATAAATGTAAGGTTAGGTCAAAATTTCAGGGATATTTTTAATGGTGAATACCTCGATAACTATGATGAAATTTTTGATGTTTTCATAGATATGCTTTGGGACGATATTAAAGAAGGAAAAGAAGATTCAATAGCACTAAAAAAAATAAATGAAATTTTGAACGATTCATCAATTATGGAATTTGTTAGAAAAATAATTTTAACTTACGGTTGCGAGGCGTTTTGGAGAAATATTGAGAGAAACGGCAAAATCGTCAAATATAGAAAAAAATATTTAAAAGTTACTATGTTTAATAGTCTGAAAGAATGGCAGAGTTTCCTATCCAAAATTGATACTAATCCTTATATGTCAGAGCCAGAAGTAAAAAAAGAAGAAGATGTATTATTAAATGATATGGGAACCTTTCCAGTTTGGAAGCCGTGATAAAAGAGCCGTCAATGGCTCTTTTTTTATTAATGTAAAAACATTTTTTTGCAAAATATTTAGGCAAACAGTGATATTATTTTAGTTGTAAGAATAATGAATAATATAAAAAAATAGCAACTATCCATTAATGTACTATAAATATATTTTTATTGACGATAAATATAGGCTATGATATAATAAAAACAATAAAATATTAGCAACTATCCATCACTGCACTGAAAATCAACGAAATAATAAAACGCATTAGCAACTATCCACTGATGGACGATGAAAGGACATATTATGGCAGAAGTAATTACAATAGCAGCTGGTAAAGGCGGCGTAGGTAAGACGGCTACAACAGTTAATCTTGCTACAGCAATGGCAATGGATGGCTGTAAAGTGTTAGTTATCGATACAGATGTACAAGCAAACTCCACTATGTTTTTGACTGGTCAGCGTCTTGCTGATAATGCTTTTAAAGGTAAAGGCTTATACGAACTAGCAAGGTCTTTTGGACTTTTGCCATCAAAGAACTTTATAAATAAAACACAAATTGAAGGCATTGATATTATTGCATCTAATATGGGTACTGCTAGTCTTGAAGAACAAATAAAACTTATTGCAAAAGATTCCAATATCGAACCGGCAGAATTCCTTTTTAATGTACTTTCAGATATTTTTGATACAGAAGAATATGATTATGTTTTGATAGATACACCACCTGCTCAAAACTCATTGATAGTTCAGACAGCTATGGTTGCAAGCAGTTATGTAATAATTCCATTAAAGCTTGAGGAACAGGGGATAGAATCGCTTCTTGTTACAGATGGTTTGCGTAAGGCTTTGGAAGAAAAATATGATATTGAGATTGACCTTTTAGGGGTGCTTCCAACTATTGTAGAAAAAACTGCTTTAACTGATTATTACCTCAATGTTGCTTTTTCACTCGAAAATGAAGAAGAAAATCCGGAACTTGAAAGGCTGTGTGTTCCATATAAAGACAAAATTTTTAAAAATCATATAAGAAAAGGCAATATTGTAAATGAAAGTACAATAGAAAGAAAACCATGTGTTTTGATAAACCAGAAAAAGAATCCGTCAAAAGATTATATTGCTTTATGGAAAGAAATAAAACAGCGACTTAGCGAGGTTGCAGAATAGGGGATATAATGGCAGTAAATAGATATGCAAAAAAAGTTCAGCAGAAAAATGAACAAGCAGAAAATCAAGCGACAAATGCTTTAAAAGATATGTCAACATACCTGAATGATGGAATAGAAGGCAGTAGTGAAATTCAAGAATTATCACTAAAAAACATAAAGGTAAATCCCTCCAACGATTATAGACAATTAGATGAACAAGAAGATATAGAAGTTCTTGCAGATGACATAGAAAGAAATGGACTTTTGCATAATCTTGTTGTTTCAAAGAGAAAAACAGGTGAATATATAATTCTTTCTGGAGAGAGAAGATTCAAAGCTTTAAATATACTCATGGATAGGGAATTAGAAAAACAAAAAATGGGTGATTTAAGTGCTGATGTTGGAAAGTACAGACAAATTCCATGTCGTGTTATTTCTGATTTAAGCGAGAGAAAAGAGCAAATAATTCTTGATGCAGCAAACCTACAAACAAGAGGGGGAGCAGGAGATGAAAAGTTAACACGCATGGCTATGGAAAGATACCGTGATAATGTTAAAGAAGAATATGGTCTTTCCGAAACACAAGCAAGAGAACTTCTTTTTAAAATTACAAATATAGGTCGCAGTAGTATTTTTAGAAATTTTAGAATCATAGATGAACTCATACCTGAGTTGCAAGATCTTCTCAATAAAGATGAAATAAATAAAAAAGAAGCCGATAGCTTTCTAAAGCTAACTAAAGAACAGCAAGCTGGTGTAAACCAGGCAATTTTGACTTTTAAAGCAAATAGTAATCAAAACAGCGATAACTATTACAAACACAGGAAAATGCTGTTAGACGAGCTTTTAAAAGCGACAGAAGCGAAGACAGAAAAACTAGCCACCGAAAAGATAGAAAAAATTCTTGCTGGAGTAAAAGAAATTAAAAGAGAAGAAAGTACAGCAAAAACAGAACAGACTATTAAAGCCATAGAAAAAATGAGTTATAGAGATAAAGTTATCAAGGAATGTAATGATATACACTCTAAAATTTCAAAGCTTAAAAAGAAAAAAATAGATAAAATAAAAGAGATAGACAGTGTGGCGTCTTCTGAAAATGAAACAATTCTAAGTCACATAGATTGCCTTATAAAAGAGCTAGAAGAATTTCGTAAAGAGATAGCCGAGGAATAATCTATGGCAAGAAAGAGATATGTAGTAAGACTACATAAAACAATTAGAACAGAAATGGATATGCTTGCAAGAAAAGCAGGTCATTTGACTCCAACATTTATATCAAATATTCTTGAAGAAGAATTAGCCTCAATAGAGAGTGAAAAATACAAAATTTTTGATGAAGAGGAGATTTTTCAGTTAAAGGCTGGTGGAATGGAAAAAGGTGAAATTCCTATGGCAGATAAGCAAATGTCTGTTTATTTAAGTGAAACAGCATATAAAAAGGTATCAGACATTGTAAATTATCTCAAAAGAGAAGTGGATAAATCTATTGGTCCATCATATGTTATAAGAGATATTTTATACAGATATTTGAATAAATAAAAGACGGCTTTAAGCCGTCTTTTTATTTTTGATTGTATTAAGGATAATGTTAATATGACAATTTTTCACGCATAATGGAAGAAATCAGATTATCGAGATGATTATCATAAATATAGAATGTTAATCTTTTTATTTTGAGATTTTCTGGCATGTTTCTCAAAAGGCGAACATTTTGAAGGTGTTTTACAAGAAAAATATTATGGTTATTAATTTAAATATAATGATGAATATTTAGATTTAGATAATCATTCTCCGTTAGCTTGACATTGCCAATTAGAGATGAAGAATATAAGCCAAAGATTATGTTTTCATTTTTTGATGGACTTATTCTAGAAGGTTGGTTATTAGATATTGTTACAAATAATTGGAAATTATAAAAAAAATGATAGATTTGGCTTACTGTTGGTTGCATGTAAAGAACCTATTGAAAATGTAAGTATAAAGGAGGCTGAATTGTGAATTGTTTGTGTTGCGGAAAGGAAGTTTTAGAAATAGCAACCGATATTGAAAAAAGCACATATTGGCATAAATCTTGCGTTAAAAAATTTTTTGGAACAACGAAGTTTCCAAATTTTCAACTTACAGAAAAAACTATTAAACAATTAGCTGAAGAAAATACTAATAGAGGATATACTGTTCCTGGTGTTCAAAAAAATATCTTTGCATTTGGAAAAAGGTAATAATCCTCGTCTTACTTTGGTAAACTATCTTACAGAATACATTCTCAAGCCACAAATGAATGAATATTCATTATTGCTAGAGTATGAATATTTAACTATGAATATGGCAAAATCTACAGGAATTAGTACAGTACCTTTTGCATTAGTCAAAATAGAAAATAATTTTGCATATATTACGAAAAGGATAGATAGAATTTGACCTACAGGTAAAAGAGAAACAGTTTCTATGCTTGCTATGGAAGATTTTTGTCAACTTGATGGTAAACTTACAGAAGATAAATATCATGGTTCTTATGAAAGATGTGGTAAGATTATCTCAAAATATTCTATAAGACGGGCTTGGATAGTTCAGAAATGTTTTTGATGATTGTATTTTCTTATGTTGTAGGTAATTCTGATATGCATTTAAAGAAATTTTCTCTTATTGAAACAAAGAAAAAGAGCAATGAATATGTTTTATCGGATGCCTATGATATGCTTCCAGTAAAAATTATTTTGCCTTCCGATTTAGATGATATGGCGTTGACACTTAATGGCAAAAAGAAGAAATTAAGGAAAAAAGATTTTTTATGTATTGGCAAAAAATATTGGTTTATCTGAAAAAATTGCTAAAAATATGATAGGAAAAGTTATTCCAAAATGTGAAGAATATATCAATCTTGTTAAGAAATCTTTAATTAGCGATGATATGAAGATAAAACTTATAGCATTGATTGAAAAAAGAATTTCAATTATTGCATAAATTTTAATACAAAATTAAATGTTGGCTCAAATGAAAACCACCCGATAGCCGCTACGCCTATCAATACCACTC
>JAHHTE010000122.1 GCA_020024815.1 Mailhella sp. | reverse complement strand
TAATAACGTATTATTTGTGTTATTTTTTTATAAATAGTTAATTGTAAAAAATAAAAACTCTTTTGCACGCAAAAGAGTTTTTGGGTTAAAAAGTTTTAAAGGGAGAGTTTGAGAGGGGAACTTTTTCAAAAGTTCTCCTCTCAAAAAAAATATAAAAAAAGAAAAAATCTCTTGTTAATTGTATGTTTTTTTTGACAAAAAGTTAAATGTGGTTTAAAAGTATAATATGAGAAACGTATAAGGGTTATACTATGGCAGATCAACAAGAGAGAAAAGAGCAAGTTCTAGATAAAAAGGAAAAAGTGCAAGAGGCACAATCAAAATCGCAACAATCACAACAAGGGGTACGTGTGGGAGATGTTTCTATTCCTGTTGCTTTACGAAAGGAAGAAATTTCTCATCAAATAACACCTGTTGAAGCAATTACTGCTGCTGCACTTAAATATAATCCACAAGCAGATGTTAAATTAATTGAAAAAGCGTATGATTTTGCTTCTGTTGCCCATGCTGGACAATTAAGAATGTCTGGTGAGCCTTATTTTATTCACCCTTCTGCTGTGGCTCTTAGTATTGCAGAAATGGGATTTGATGAACATACTATTGCAGCAGGTCTTTTGCATGATACAGTTGAAGATACTAATGCGTCTATTGAAGAATTAGATGTAGAATTTGGGGAACAAGTTGCTGATATTGTTGATGGTGTAACAAAAATTAGCTTAATGAGTTTTGATACAAAAGAAGAAGCTCAGGCAGAAAATATACGTAAAATGATTTTAGCAATGAGCCATGATATACGTGTTCCTATTGTTAAATTAGCTGATAGAACACATAATATGCGAACATTGCAATTTCAAAAACCACATAAAAAAATATCCATTTCACAAGAAACTATGGATATATATGCACCTCTTGCGAACCGTTTAGGTTTACATAAAATAAAACAAGAGCTTGAAGATTTAAGTTTTCGATATTTACAACCAGATAAATATACATATATACAACGTTGGCTTGAAACAAACCAAGTAGTTGAGCGACAAATAATTAATAAAGTTATTGCGAAAATTGAAAATATCATGGCTGAAAATGGTATAGCAGGTCGTGTATTTGGTAGAATTAAGCAATTATATAGTATTTATATGAAAATGGAAGCACAAGGTACAAGTCTTGATGAAATGCATGATATTATTGCTTTCCGTGTTATTGTGAATGAACTTCGTGATTGTTATGCTGTGCTTGGTTTAGTTCATGCTTTATGGCGACCAGTAACAGGACGTTTTAAAGATTATATTTCCTTACCAAAAGCCAATGGATACCAAAGTTTACATAGTACAGTAATTGGGCCTGAAGGTGAAAGAATAGAAATTCAAATTCGTACAGAAGAAATGAATAATTTTGCAGAGCATGGGGTTGCTTCGCATTGGCTCTATAAAGAAAAGCGTCATTCCATTAAAACAGGTGATATGCCTCAATTCCAATGGATACGAGATATTTTAGAGCGTCAACGTGATGAGGCTGATTCTCGTGAATTTATGCAAACATTACGTTTAGATTTATTTAAAGATGAAATTTATGTGTTTACTCCAAAAGGTCTTGTAAAACAATTACCTGATGGTGCTACGCCTTTAGATTTTGCTTTTTTAATACATACAGATGTAGGCTCACATTGTGTTGGTGCTAAAATAAATGGTCGCTTAGTGCCACTTTCCACTAAATTAAAAAGTGGTGATACTGTTGAAATTATTACTGATAAAAATAGAAATCCAAGTCGAGATTGGTTAAAACTTGTAAAAACATCAAAAGCTAGAACAAAAATTCAAAGTTATTTACGCACAGAAGAAAGAACTGCGGCTATTGCTTTAGGTAAAGATATTCTTGAAAAAGAAGGGCGTAAAATAGGTATAAATGTTGCTCGTGCTGTAAAAGATGGTACAATGGCAGATTTAATTTCTGAATTTTCAGCTTCAAGCATAGAAGATTTATATGCAAGTGTTGGTTATGCTAAATTTACTCCTAAAAAAGTATTAACAAAATTACAATCTTTTCTTGATCCAAAAACAGTTGAACAACAAGATCAAATAGTAAAACAAAATACAAATACAGCTGGAAAGCCAAATCCAGAGGGTATTGTTGTACAGGGAATTGATGATACATTAATTCATTTTGCAAAATGTTGTAAGCCTGTTCCCGGAGATTCTGTTGTTGGGTTTATTAGTCGAGGACGTGGTGTCATTGTGCATATGTCAAATTGTCCTCATTTAGTTGATTTAGAGCCAGAACGGTTAATTTCTGTGAGCTGGCAAAATGCAGAACCAAGACCATTTCCAGCAACAGTTAAAGTTACTGCTAAAAATGGTAAAGGCTTACTTGCAACAGTCTCAGCAGAAGTTTCAAGTGCTGATGTTAACATTGAATCATTAATGCTTGTAAGTACTATTGATGGTAAGGCAGAAGTTGATTTTACAGTTGAAGTTGTAGATGCTGTGCAATTATATCAATTAATGGATAAGATACGAAAATTACCAAATATTTTAAAAGTAGTTCGTGGTATGAGCGACGAAGTATAAAGGGGAAAAAATGTTTTTATTACGATTAGAGCAGTTATTTCGTATTGGAAAAAATGAAATTTGGCGTGAAATAATAGAAAAATTTGTAAAAGATTATACTCGTATTTTAGATATGCCTGATGGAAGTTATGAACTTTGTCATGGTGCGTTTTATAATGTAATGTCAACAGAAGTAAAACAAGATAATGATTTTGAATATCATAAAAAATATATTGATATTCATTGTACTATTAGTGGTGTTGAAAGAATAGAAGGTGCTTTTTTTACACATTTTTTAGGTAATGGAAATTATTCAGAAGAAAAAGATGCAGGCTTTTTTCCTAGTATTGATGAAAAAGACTGTACTTTTTATGTTGAAGTAGGAAATTGTGCTATTTTTATGCCTTATGAAGTGCATAAAACTTTGCTTATTGATGATAGACCTAATGAAAAATGTATGCGTTTAAAAAAAGCAATAATTAAAATACCACATGAGTTATGGGAAAAAGCTTGCTAAGTTATAAAAAATAATATATATACCATTTTCGCAATGGAGGTGTTTTGTTACCGGTGTAGCACGCAGTCTTCAAAACTGTTGTTAGGCAGAAATGTCTAAGGTAGGTTCGACTCCTATACACTTCCGCCAAATTTAAAAAAGGTTTCCTAATGGAAACCTTTTTTTTATCGCTTATAACTATGCGAGTTATTACCTCTATTATTAGCGTATCGTTTAGCCACTGCACCATGTGTTTTATTTTTTTGAAGTGACTCTTTGATAGAATCGCGTAATTTCAATCCTTCTTCATAAATCAACTGATGATATCCTTGAAGAGCAAGAAGTTTTACCTTACAATCTTCTGCATTTGCTTCATCGTGGTTTTCTTGCACTTGTGATAATAGCTCTGTTCTTTCTTCAAAAAAAGAAATAGCACTATCAATATCGCCTTGTTGCATAGCTTCAAGCTCGTGTTGGGCAATAATGAGCATTCTATCAAGTAACGTGAGGCTCATAGGATACCTCTTATTGAGCAATTTGGTTATTTACTTCAGTTGAAAAATAAAAACGAAGAGTTTTTAAGTATTCATCAAATTCAGCACAAAGAGGTGCTACTTCAAATTCTAAAAGGTCAGCAACTAAAATCCAGTCTTCGTTTTCCATTTCTGTATTAATTTCATCAACAATGTTATTGAATTTATTTACAGTTTCTTTATATTCAGCAGTTTCAGGTGCGTTAAAATCAGCTTGGAAATAATTAATCATGTTAAAGAAGTTACGTGCAACATCAGTCATATTTTGAATAGTGTTAAGAGCTTCAAAGTCATCACCACGACGGAGAGTTTCAGAAGCTTGAGTAGCAGCAACACGAATAGATGCAGTAACTTTAAAAAGCTCTTCTACAATATCAGAAGCCATTTTATTGTAACCAATACTAAAAATTTCTACTTTTTGAATTTCATTTGGTTCAATATCTTCTGCTTGGTGTGGATAAAGTTCGTTAAAAAGTTCATCATTTAAATGAATTTCAGTAATAACTTCATTTGCACTTGTGCAAGATTCATTAGCTGCAACAATAAGTTCTTCTAAGTTTGCAAATTGGTTAATTTCAAAAGCGCTTTTTTGACCATTAATGTAAATCATTTTTCCCTCCAAGATCTACGAATGCGATTTTTTACGCAGGAAATAATTGCCGTTAGTGCGTATTTTATTTAATAATATGCAACTTTTATGCCATTTTATTGGTTGCTAAGATTGCATGAGGAGAGAATGAAAATCTTGTAATTCTGTTCTTAAAACGTCAAGAAACTGGATTAATTCATTAATATCTTTTGCTTTTTCTTGTAGTAATTGTTCAAATAAAAGATAAAGAGGGAGAAAATATGTAGATTGTTTTAAAAAATTTGATAATCTTTGTACAGATGCAAGAAAATTTTCTTGTGTTTTTGTATTTGTAAGTTTTGAGAAAAGGGTAGCGTGTTCACGAGCTAAAAGTAAAAATGCAAGAATTTTTTCTAATTCTTGTGCAGCTTGTGGGCAAGGTACTAGTATTTTATTAAAAAATGTATTTGTAATTTTTGGGTTTGGTTGTTGTAATTTTGCTAAGATATTTTTATATAAAATTCTTTGCCATTGCATCCAGTTTGTTCGTTGATCAATTTCATTAGTAATATGTAATGGGTTATAGTTAATAAAACCATCTTCTTGAAAAAATCCTTCCCAAATTCTTGCTTCATTGTTTTTTGTAAAAGAGGAATTTTTTTCCCCTAGTTGATAGCAGAGTGCAGAATAAACAGTTTCAGCAGATATTATTTTTTGACAAAGATAATTTTTTTGACAAGTTGTGTTAAAATTACAAGGATGACAATCAAGCATAGGTTCAAGGCAAAGTTGTTTTTCACCATAAGGCCCCGTATCCCAAACTTGTGCAGTGGCTAAATATATACCAATAACAGGAATAGATAAACCCGTTGCAAGATGCAATGTTCCTGTATCATTGCTAATTAATGCTTTAAAATTATAAAGCATAGCTCCAAGTTCATCAAGAGTACTTTTTCCACAAAAATTAATATAAGGTATATCTTTATTAATATGTTTTTGAAAATTTTCCACAAGATGAAGTTCTGTTTTTGTTCCAAGTAAAACAGGGACTAAACGTTTTTGTTTCCAAATAAGTTCAGCTAATTTTGCAAAATTATTAATGCTCCATTGTCGAATTGCATTACTAGCACCTAACTGAAAACCTATAAAACCCTGACAACCTTGTGGACTATTTTCTTTTAAAAAAGAAAGGGCATTTTGACATAATTCTTGGTTAGGTTTGCAAAGAACATATTTTTCAGGAGCAAGACTTAGCATGGAACGAAATTCATCAATAAGATTATAGGGGCTACCACCACGAATTTGTGTTACTGCTTGGGTATAACTTGTCCATGCATTTGTATTATTTGTAAAGCCAAATTCATCTACACAAAAACCAATTTGTTGTATTTGTGGATTTTGTAAAGCAAGTAATCTTGCTAAAAGCCTGCATTTTGGGGTTGGGGTAAGATTGATAATATAATCTGGTTTAAATTCTTGATTATATGTATGTATCCATTGTTTTAAATCTTGGTAAGCAGTACACCAATTATTAAAATCTCCAAGACTAATATGTTTTAAAAGAGTAGTTCCCTTGAAAGGTGCAATATGGTCAAGATTAGGAATAAAACTTGTTGCTTTTGCAAATTGTTCTAAACAAATAAGAGATATTTTGTGGTTACCACTTTTTTTAAGTGCTGCGATTGTGCAAGCAGTTTGAAGTAAATCTCCAAATCTTGTAAGATTAATAATTGTGTAATTCATAAATTTAGCCAGCAGACATAACTTTGCGAACTATAATAGTTTGTTCAGGGTAAAGGGGAATATCAGGAGTTAAAGGTATCCCATTGCGAGCAACAAGTGCTGTATAGGGGCGTAAACCAAGATATTCTATAAGTCTTGCAACATTTTTAGCTTTTGCACGAGGAACAATAATTGTTTCTTCTTCTGGTTGTATAATGACTGTAATTGTTGTTGGGACAAAGGGAGTTTCTTTTATTGTATTATTTTTCATAACCTATTGATTAATCCTTAAAGACGCTTAATTAAGTATAACAAGAGTATAAAATAACGCAAAACATTTTTTTATTCATTTAATTTTATTTTTTTGGGGGAAATGATTTCCCACACCCCCTCTCAATTAGGTAAATTTATTAAAACTTATTTTAATAAATTTACATAGTTTAGGATATGAGCAAAAGTTTTTTTCAAAAAAATATTTATTTAACTATATTGAATATAAGTATTTTTTTAATTTTTCTAATAAAGTAGAAAAC
>JAHHTE010000121.1 GCA_020024815.1 Mailhella sp. | reverse complement strand
TTATTAATACTATTTTTACTAAGTTAAATAATTAATATTTTTGTATCTTGATCAACAAAACGTATAAGTTTTTCCATTAATTCACTAGGAATAGCAATGCTACCATTAGTTTTTTTTCCTATACTACATTGAATAAAAATTGCAGATCCTTTGTAAGATTCTTTATGAGTAATATTATAATCAATAACAATAGTTGTTGCATATCTTAGAGGTGCTGCATAAAGATCTATTGCACTTCCCCAATCAGGTAATACTGTATCTTTTCTTACAAATAAATTATAATACCGAGATTGTGGATCTGTTACCCACATATCCCCTTCACGTAAACGATAATAAGGTAAAACACTATGAGGAGTTTCTTTATGTCCAAAAGCTATTTTTAAACCAAAAAGGCCACGGGGTGTTGCATTTTCACCTTCATAGATTTTATCTTGAACACCACCACTACCAACTTGAGCAAGAGCATCTTCAATTAATATCCATGAATTTTTAAAACGTTTGAAAACATAAAAGTGTGGATTACCATGCTTTGAATCTAATACTAATAGCTTAGAAACATTTTTAATATCATTAATACCAAGTTGCTCTGTTATATCTGTTTCTACTTGAATATTATCTTTATTTTGAGAACTTTCTTGCGAATAAGCATTTGTTCCATGCAACAAAATTATAACTGTAAATAAAAAAATCCAAAATATTTTTTTCATAAAAAAGCCCCAAAAAATAAATCTATGGGGCAACTATAAAAAAAAATAAATTATTTAGCAAGAAAAAAGACTTTTTAGGCATAATTCTCTTGTAATAAACGTCTAACAGCAGAAATACTTCCAGTTGGGAGCATGTGGAAATCTTTTTTATATTTTTTAGCCATATCTTTTACTTTAATACAAGCACCATGACTTATGCAATTAATAGGACAAATTATAACATCAGCACGTTGCAAGCATTTTTCTAATTTTTTTGTACCACCTTGCATAGAACCACAATGATAATCTAACTCTCCACCGCATTCTTCAATAAAGTTGCGGAATAAGCATTCCATTCTTTCAACACCACCAACAATAAAGATACGCTTTTTACACAAATCAAAATTAGGACAACTTTGATCACAATTAGCACATTGAGTATTATCTAAAGGAAACTGATTAAACGATGGAGTAATTTTTCTTCCTTCTTTAGTACGCATAAGCTTCTCCTGCTTTTTTCTCATTGAACAAGTTAAAGAACACTATATTGAAATTGAAAATCAATGTCAATAATTTAAATTTTAATTTTTTATTTCCTTTATAATAAACAGGATAACAGTAAATTTTCCTCTAATACTTTATAAGCATATTGCCATGAATTTAAAATCGTGTTACTTTTTTAAAAATCATAACACAACTTATTAATTATAAGTTAAATAACAAGGATTTTATATGGTTAGAAAAATTTTATTCTTTCTGATTTTGCTTAACGCGTGTTTTTCAGTGCAAATAGTACAAGCAAAAAACACATTAACAGCAGCATGGAGTGCAAATGTTGGTCCATTAAACCCACATGCATACAACCCAAATGAAATGTTTGCACAAGTTATAGCCTATGATGGTCTTGTTCATTTTAATGGAAAAACCATAGAACCAGCACTTGCAAAATCTTGGCAAGTTTCAGATGATCATAAAACATATACTTTTAAAATTAATACACAAATAAAATTTAGTGATGGTACTCCACTTACTGCACAAATAATTCAAAAAAACTTTAATGCAATTATGCATAATAAAGACCGTCATTCTTGGTTAATTTCCATTAAACTTCTTCAATCATGGAAAGCTCTTGATAATGAAACTTTTGAAATAACATTAAGTGAACCATATCCTCTTTTTTTAACAGAACTTAGCCTACCACGACCTTTTAGAATACTTTCCCCAACAGGATTTATTGACCCTAATACAGATGACACTACAAAAATAGCAAAACCAATAGGTACAGGACCTTGGGTTCTTGTTGAAAGTAAACTTGGTCTTTATGATAGATTTGAGAAAAACCCTTATTATAGAGGAGAATTTGGTGATTTTGATGAACTTAAAATCTATGTACTACCAGAAGCTAATAGCAGAATTTTAGCATTAGAAACAGGACAAGTTGATATTCTTTTTGGTGAAGGAAATTTCAATTTAGAAAATTTTGTACGTTTATCTGAAAATCCAAAATATGGAGCTTTTACATCAGAAGCACGCTTAACAAATATGATCGCATTAAATTCTAATCGTTCATACACAAAAGATATTAATGTACGTAAAGCCATTCTACACGCTGTAAATAAAGATATTATCATTCAATATATTTTAAAAGGAAAGGAATATAAAGCAGATACAATTTTTAATCCCCATACAAAATATAATGAACAAAAGAATATTTATGAATATAATGTAACAAAAGCAAAATCTTATTTAGAAAAAGCTGGTTTTAAACAAAATGGACAATTTGTAGAAAAAGACGGAAAAATTTTAGAATTAAATCTTCATTATTTAGGTATAGACGCAAAACAAAAAGCCATTGCAGAAGCAATACAAGCTGACCTTTTACAAGTTGGAATAAAACTAAATTTAAAAGCAGAAGAAATGACCATTTTTACAAGCATAACAAAAAATGGAGAATTTGATTTAATTTTTAACAAAACATGGGGGCCTCCTTACGAACCAACTTCTTATATAGGTTCTATGCTCCAACCATCACACGCTGATTACCAAGCACAAAAAGGTTTACCTAATAAAGCTGAAATTGATAAAAATATTTTAACAATATTCAAAACCTTTAATGAACAAGAATTTGCAAAACTTCATTATGCAGTTTTAAATGCATTACAAGAAAGTGCTGTTTATCTTCCCATTAGTTTTGAACCAGATATGGTTTTATTCAATAAAGAAAAAATAAGTAACTTTACTTTTGGACCTATGACAACAGAACCTCTTCTCCATACTTTAAAACATGTAAAATAGTTTTAATAAAAAATTACTAAAAAATCTTAGGGAAAACTTTTTATGCGTTTTCCCTAAGACTAACCCATAGCTTTTATTATGAAAAAATATATTTTTCACCGTTTAATTTATACAGTATTTGCAATTTTACTTTTATCCTTTGTTGTTTTTACTATATTACGCATAGGACCAGTTGACCCTGCAAAAGCATATCTTATTAGTTCAAAAATTCCTCTAACTGATGAAGCAATAGCATTAACAAGAATAGAACTTGGACTTGATAAACCTCTTTTAACCCAATATTTTTTATGGTTAGAAAAAGCCATACATTTTGATTTTGGAATATCCTATATTACAAAACGCGATGTATTTACAGATCTTTGTTATTATTTTCCTACAACATTAAAATTAGCTGTAAGCTCTATGCTTTTTCTTATTCTTGTAAGTCTTCCTTTAGGCATATTAGCAGCTCACAAAAAAGATAGTGCGTATGATAAGTTAATAAAAATATTTTCTTTTTTAGGAGTATCTATTCCTAATTTTTGGTTAGGTTTTATGTTATTATATGTTTTTTCTCTAAAATTACATCTTATTCCAGCTTTTGGAAATGAAGGATTTAAAAGTTACATTTTACCTATAATAACTCTTTCTTTCATGTCTTTAGCTATAAATATTCGATTAACAAGAACTGCTTTTCTTGAATATATGCAACAACGATCCTTACAATATTTAACAATTTTAGGCATGAGTAAAACTAAAATTTATGGAAAATATACCTTAAAAAATGCCATGCTCCCTATTATTACTTCTTTTGGAATGCATTTTGGTGAGTTATTAGGTGGTGCTTTTGTTGTTGAAACACTTTTTGGCTGGCCAGGTGTAGGTCGTTTTATGGTTAGTGCTTTATATAACCATGATTACCCAATTATCCAATGTTTTATGGTAATGATTACTGTTATTTTTCTTATGATAAATCTTATTACAGATATTCTTTACGCCTATTTAAATCCTAAAATTGTTTATGAGGAAAAAGCCTAATGAATATCCAATACAAAAGAACATGTTATTTTTTATTTGGCTTACTAGGTCTTTTAATAATTATGGCTATTTTTGCACCTTTCATAACCCCTTTTGATCCTTATAAAGTTAATCTTACGCATAAACTTTTTCCTATTTTTTCATCTTCAGCTCTAGAAAATGGTTATTATTTAGGAACAGATCATTTAGGACGTGATATTTTATCTCGCCTTATTTATGGAACAAGAGTTTCTCTTGTTACAGTTATTATCATAGTTAGTGCTATTATCTGCATATCTCTTTTAGTAGGTACTATTGCTGGTTATAAAGGAGGAATTTTTGACGCTATTCTTATGCGTTTTAGTGATTTTTTCCTGACTTTTCCTACATTTATACTTGGACTATTTTTTATTGGCGTTTTAGGTGTTGGAATTATTAATGTTATTTTAACAATAATTATTACACACTGGGCTTGGTATGCTAGAATGGTGCGTTCTATGGTTTTACAAATCAAAAATCAAGATTATATTTTAGCCTCCAAAAGTTTAGGAAGTAGTGATTTTCAAATTATATCACGCCATATCCTCCCTTCTGTTTTTTCTCAAATTTCAATTTTAGCAAGTCTTGATTTTGGACATATGCTTTTACACGTTGCAGGGCTAAGCTTTTTAGGACTTGGAATACAAGCACCAACAGCAGAATGGGGCGTTATGATAAATGATGCACTTCCCTATATTTATAGTAACCCAGCATTAATGATTTTACCTGGTTTTTGTATTTTTATTGTTGTGGCAATTTTTAATAGTCTTGGTGAATTATTACGTGATTATGTACAATTTATTGATAATCCACATCATGAACAATCTAACTTTTCGGAAAAATCGGAATAAACTATGATAACTATTAAAAATCTTTCTATTTTTCATGGAAAAAAATGTTTACTTGATAATATTAATTTTCATATTAAAAAGGGGGAAAGAGTCGTTCTATTAGGTCAATCAGGTTCAGGAAAAACATTGACTTCTCTTGCTCTTATGCATTTATTACCTCATAATTTAACTGCAACAGGTGAAATTTTATATAACAACATGCCATTTCATAAAAAAATGCGTGGAACACAAATTGGTATGATTATGCAATCTCCTGCCTCTTGTTTTGACCAAGCTTTTACAATGCGACATTTTTTTTATGATGCTTTAATTTCTCACCACAAAACTGAAAAATTAACTGATACATACTTTTATGAAATTATAGAAAATGTTGGTTTAAAAAATCCTAAAGACATTTTAGCTTCTTATCCTTTTCAATTAAGTGGAGGTATGTTGCAAAGAATAATGATAGGGTTAAGTCTTGCTTTAGAAACAGAATTTATTATAGCTGATGAACCAACATCAGATATTGATTGTATAGCAGAATATGAAATTTTAGAACTTCTTAAAAAACTCGAAAAAAAACAACAAGCCCTTCTCCTTATCACCCATAACATTAAAACAGCAACGCAAATTGCTGATAGAATTTTAGTTATGCATCAAGGTAAACTCATTGATAATTTTGAAACAAAAGATCTTTATAATGAAAATCGCCATACTTTTACCAAAGAACTAATTATGGCACATAAAAATTTAACACAAAATGCTTGGGGTATTAATTTTCATGTCTAATATTTTACTTTCTTGTCAAAATATATATAAAACCTATGGAAAAACTTCGTGGTTTTCCCATAAAGCCCCTCTTGATGTATTAAAAGGCATTTCCTTTAATCTTGAAGAAGGCAGATCTCTTGGCATTGTTGGAATTAATGGTGCAGGTAAAAGCACCCTTACAAAAATTATTTTAGGACTTGAATTTCCTGATAAAGGCAAAGTTCTTTTTGAAGGAATAAATATTCATCAAAAAGTAAAAAAACATAACCAAAACTTCCGACAAAATATGCAAGCAGTATTTCAAAACCCAAGTACAGCATTAAATCCTCGTTTTTCTGCTTTTCAAGTTTTATGTGAACCTTTACAAAATTTTTTCCATTATTCAAAACAAGAACTTCTTGAAAAAACACAACATTTAATGGAAATTGTTGAGCTTAACCCAAAGGATATTTATAAAAATTCTATGCAATTTAGTGGAGGGCAACAACAACGCCTTGCCATAGCTAGAGCCATAGCTCTAAACCCAAAACTCCTTATTTTAGATGAAGCCTTAAGTAGTCTAGATATGAGTACACAAAGTCAAATAATCAAATTGTTACATCATTTAAAGACTACACACAAAATTTCTCTTTTTCTTATTTCCCACGAAATTAGACTAACGTTTAATCTTTGTGATGATATTATTGTTCTTGATAATGGCAAAATTTGTGATGTTCTAAAAAAAGAAAATGGACTTCCTAAAAAACGTTCACCTATTTTAGAAAACCTACTTGCTCATACTTAATGTTTTTTTTTATTTAGGGGGAGAACTTTTTATAAAAAGTTCTCCCCCTAAAACCC
>JAHHTE010000120.1 GCA_020024815.1 Mailhella sp. | reverse complement strand
TAAAACTAGTTATTGCCATTTTACTTTTGTTTCATCAAAAATAAGTTCATTAGTTTCAGGATTGAAACTACCTACTTCTTGGAAATTAACTGTATTTTCCTTTGTATAACCTTGGTTATTATAGAATGTTACATGCATATATGCTCTATCATTTGTATTAGGAGTAAAAGCTAAACGACCAGTAATACCTTGAAAATCAACTTTTCTTAGGCTATCCATTAATGTTTCATTTGTTACTTCAATACCTTGTTCTTCTAATGCTTTGATTGCATGGGCAATAGCATAAATGTGATCATAAGAAATAGCAGCATAAGAAAATGCTTTAGAAGTTGGAACAACTTTTTTATTTATATATTTTTCAAATTGAGTTTTGAAATTTGTTAAAGCAGCACTTTCAGGTAATTTTGTCATTGGAGCAATATAGCCTTGGCAACCTTTCATTGTATCAGGTGTTTCATCTGCAGAAATCATTTCACCTGCAAAAATTCTTGTATTTTCATTTTTAATATCTAATTCACCAAAAGATTTAAAAACAGTAACAGTATCAGGAGTTGGGGCAGTTATAATAAAGTTTTGGTAGTTTTTTTCTTTGAAATGCGCAATAAGTTTTTTCATATCTTCAATAGAAGTTCCTCTATCATAAGATATGGTTTCTACAATATTAATATTATATTTATTTGCATATTCATTAATAACTTTTTTTGCACCAAGTCCCCATGTATCTGTTGTATGGAAGAAAACTAAATCTTTAATATTTAAATGTGCAGCAAGTGCAACTAAATATCCATCATACGTTTCACTAGGTGTTACAACACGAATAAAATAAGGATATTCTTCAGGGGAAGATAATTCAGATGCATTTGCTCCATAAGAAATAGCAGGAACTTTTTGTTTTTTTGTTTCTTTTGCAATAATTGCAGCAGGTCCACTACAATCAACTCCTGTAATGGCTAAAACATTTTGAGATAAAATTTCATTGGTCATTGTAGCTGCTTTATCAGGCCAACAATGATAATCCGTTACAAGATTTTCTGGCATTTGAAGTTTATATTTTAACATATTACTTGCGTTAATTTCATTTAGTGCCATGTAAGCTGCTTGTAAAGCAAAGTCTCCCCAGTCTGCATAACGACCATTATTATAATTATAAGTATACATTCCACCAATAGTATAGGTTTTTTCTTTTTTTTGTGATGGTTGCGTTGTTGTTTCTTGAGTTGATGAGGTTTGTTTATTATTTTCTTCAGAAGAATTGCAAGCAGTCAATGTAAGTGCAATAAAACAAGAACATAGGGTGAGTGTGAGTTTTTTTGACAATTTGAACATGAGATAACCTCCAATATGTGATGTAACAAGAAATAGCATAGCAAATGATAATGTTAATAATTCAGTTTAATGTAGAAATTTTGTTATAGAATTTTTTATGTACTTACTTATTTAAATAATTATGCATAAGTTAGAAACATATACTATTTAAAATATACCATAATTGTAATCTGATAGTTATTTTGATTATGGATAATAAGTGTATATTGCATTTGTTTGCTGAGTTGAAAACTTAAATCAATAATACGTTATGTATAATAATAAAATATAGTATGTTGTCTTGAAAAAATAAAAATCTTTTTGCAGGCAAAAGGATTTTTAGGTTAAAAATTTTTGAAAGAGGGTTTTAGGGGGAGAACTTTTTATAAAAAGTTCTCCCCCTAAATAAAAAAATAAAATAACTAGTTATAAAAAAAGCCCAGTTTAGAACTGGGCTTATATGTTTGTTATTGAATAATACAATTATTCGCTTTTGCTATCTTCGTTTTGATGAGCTTCCATTTTCTTAAGCTCTTCATGGCGTGCATTGTATTGTTCAATAAGAGTTGTACGGTAATGTTTTGCAAGTTCTGGTTTAGCAGCTTCAAGTTGAGCAAAACGGTTTTCACCGAGCATGAACTCTTCCATTGTTCCATCAGGATCTTTCTTGTAATCAAGAGTAAATGGTTTTTCGAGTTCAGGATTGAAGCGATAAAGTGGCCAGTAACCAGATTTTACAGCAAGTTTAGCTTCTTCCATGCTCTTACCCATACCTTTGCGGATACCTTGGTTAATACATGGAGCGTAAGCAACGATAAGTGATGGTCCTTTGTAAGCTTCAGCTTCTTTGAATGCTTTGATTACTTGGTTCATATCAGCACCCATGCTTACGTATGCAACATAAACATAGCCATAGCTCATCATCATGCGACCAATGTCTTTTTTGCGTATTGGTTTACCGCTAGCAGCAAATTGAGCAATAGAACCAAGAGGAGTTGCTTTAGAAGCTTGACCACCAGTATTTGAGTAAACTTCTGTATCCATGATAAGAATATTAATATCAGCACCAGAAGCAAGAACATGGTCTACGCCACCAAAGCCAATATCATATCCCCAACCGTCACCACCAAAAATCCAGAAAGATTTTTTGGTAAAGAGGTCGCTCATGTGTCCAATTTCATGGAGAACATCTGTGCAGCCACAACCGCAACCACAAGTATGTTCTTGATAGAGAAGATCCATAACAGCTTCGCCACATTCTTTTGATTTGATAGCGTCGTTTCTGTTATCAAGCCAGTTTTGGAGAGCTTCTTTAAGTTCAGCAGAAATTTCAAGAGTAAGAGCTTGTTCGCAAAGTTGAACGAGTTTTGCAACACGTTGAACATAAGCATCATGCATACCAAGACCATATTCTGCTGCGTCTTCAAATAAGGAGTTACCCCATGCTGGACCATGTCCATCTTTGTTTACGCAATATGGGTTTACAGGAGATGAACCACCCCAAATAGAACTACAACCAGTAGCGTTTGCAATCATCATGCGTTCGCCAAAGAGTTGTGTAAGGAGTTTTACATAAGGAGTTTCACCACAACCAGCACAAGCACCAGAGAATTCAAGAAGTGGTTGTTGGAATTGTGAACCTTTGAGAGTAAAGCGATCTAAAACATCAGTTTTAAGTTCTACATGGCCTTCAACAAAAGCAAGGTTAGCTTTTTCTGTTTCTTGAAGTTCATGGAGAGGTGTCATAACAAGAGCTTTTTCTTTAGCTGGGCAAACGTTTGCACAAGAGCCACAACCTTGACAATCCATAGCGTAAACTTGCATACGGAATTGCATACCGTCTAAGCCTTTACCAACTGCTTTTTTGGTTTCCATATTTTCAGGCTTACCAGCAAGTTCTTCTTCAGTTGCAAGAACTGGACGAATAGAAGCATGAGGACAAACAAGAGAACATTGGTTACATTGGATACAGTTTTCAGCAATCCATTTAGGAATATTGATAGCAACACCACGTTTTTCGCAAGCAGTTGTTCCAAGAGGTACTACTCCATCTGGGCTAAATGCAGAAACAGGGAGTTTATCACCTTGTTGTGAAAGAATAGGACGAACAACATCACGAATATATGGATCATTATCATTGTAGAAACTTGGAGTATCTGCAGCAGTTGCCCAAGATTCAGGGTAGTTAATTTCAACAAGAGAAGCAATAGCTTTATCAACTGCTTCAATGTTCATATTAACAACTTTTTCACCTTTTTTACCGTAAGTTTTACGGATAGATTCTTTAAGAAGGGCAATAGCTTCTTCAAAAGGAAGAACATTAGCAAGTTTAAAGTAAGCGGTTTGAGTTACCATGTTAATACGGCCACCAAGACCTACTTCTTGTGCTACTTTAACTGCGTCAATATTGAAGAATTTAAGTTTCTTTTGAGCAATAGTACGTTTCATTTTGCCTGGAAGTTCTTTTTCAAGTTCTTCAACAGTATTCCAAGCAGAGTTAAGAAGGAAAGTAGCTCCGTCTTTAATGCCTTCTAATACATCATAAAGTTGAACATATGCAGATTTGTGGCAAGCAACAAAGTCAGCATGGTTAACAAGATAAGATGATTTAATTGGATTTTTACCGAAACGTAAGTGAGAAACAGTGAAACCACCTGATTTTTTGGAATCGTATGCAAAATAAGCTTGTGCAAACATATCGGTATTATCACCAATAATTTTGATAGCTTGTTTATTTGCACCAACAGTACCGTCAGAACCAAGACCAAAGAATTTACATTGAACAGTTCCTTCAGCAACAGTGTTGATTTCTTCACCAATTTCAAGAGAAAGATAGGTTACGTCGTCTTTGATACCAACAGTGAAGTGGTTTTTAGGTCCACTAGCAAGCATATTATCAAATACTGCACGAGCCATTGCAGGAGTAAAGTCTTTAGAACCAAGACCATAGCGACCAGCAATAATTTTAGGGAATACGCGAATAGCTTCACCTTTTTCAACAAATGCTGAACAAATATCTTGATAAAGAGCTTCGCCTAAAGCACCTGGTTCTTTAGAACGGTCAAGAACAGTAATTGTTTGAACAGTTGCAGGAAGAACTTGGAAAAGGTGGTCAACACTAAATGGACGGTATAAACGAACTTTAATAAGACCAACTCTTTGACCACGAGCATTTAAGTAGTCAACAACTTCTTCAATAACATCACAAGAAGAACCCATAGAAACGATAACGCGATCTGCTTCTGGATCTCCATAGTAATCAAATGGTTTGTATTTACGGCCAGTAATAGATTCAACTCTTTCCATAGCATCAATAACAATGCTTGGAATTTGGTTGTAATATGGGTTACTGGTTTCTGTATTTTGGAAATAAGTATCTGGGTTTTGAGCAGTACCACGTTGGTGTGGATATTCTGGGTTCATAGCACGATCACGGAAAGCTTGAACATTATCCCAGTTTACAACTTTTTTAATATCTTCGTAGTCAATAACTTCAATTTTACGGATTTCGTGAGAAGTACGGAAACCGTCAAAGAAGTGACAGAAAGGAACAGAAGAGTCAATAGCTGCTAAGTGAGCAACTAAAGCCATATCCATTGCTTCTTGAGGGTTATTTGAGCAAAGGAAAGCAAAACCAGTTTGACGAGCACTCATAACATCTTGGTGATCACCAAAGATTGAAAGTGCGTGAGTTGCAATAGCACGAGCTGCAACGTGGAATACACCAGGTAAAAGCTCACCAGCAATTTTATACATATTAGGAATCATCAAGAGAAGACCTTGAGATGCCGTAAAGGTGGAAGTTAAAGCACCAGCTGCCAAGCTACCATGAACAGTACCAGCAGCACCAGCTTCTGATTGCATTTCACGAACATTAACGGTTTGTCCCATAATGTTCTTTTTACCTTGAGCAGCCCAGTCATCCATGAGTTCGCCCATAACAGAAGATGGGGTAATAGGGTAAATAGCTGCTGCGTCACTAAGGGCATAGGCAACGTGGGCGGCAGCGGTATTACCGTCCATAGTTTTCATTTTTGCTGCCATGTTTCCTCCATTGTAATTAATAGTTTTGGCAAATGCCGTTATACATTGAGTACATTTTTACATTGTATTTGATACAGTTATTAATTTCATAGTATATAAAAGAAATTAACAAAAACTGTCTCATTTTGTTACACTAATAATTGTAACATTTTACAACAAAAATTCAAGTTAAATTTGAAAAAAAAATAAAATAAAATCATTTTTTCTGTCAAAAAATTGGAACTAATTTATGTAAACAAAAAAATGTTTATTATAACTTATTGAAATAATTAAATTGGCATGATGATTGCTATAAGCATTATAGCTTATAAAATTTGTTTTTGTGGAGGCAAAAGATGTTTAATTTACTTAATGGAAATGATAAAAAAAATAAAAAAGATAATTCTCAAAATGAAAATGTAAAAGAAGCAAAAGAACTTTTTAATATGGGACGTTTTCCCGTTGTTACAACACAGCAAATTGAAAATAGACCAATAGCAAAAGTATTGGGTTTAGTTTGTTGTCGTGGTTTTGATTCTGAAGAAGCATTTTTTGGTATGGCTGCAATGGCAGTGAAAAAAGGTGCACAAGGAATTATCGGATATAATGAAAATATAGCATTTCACCCTGATGGAAGTAAATATTTTTCTTGTTTTGGTACGGCTGTTATGTTTGAACGTGAAGGAAGAAATGATTTATTAAGTGATCCTGCTCGTATAAAAAGCACGTTAAGCCGTATTCCAACCGCAGAAGTTTCAAGTTTTGCAGCACAAGCTCAATATATGCAAAATGCTCAACAAACTCAAATGGCACAAAATCAATATGCAACACAACAAACTGCAATGAATTATAATCATACTCCTTTTGCAGAAATTCGTGGCTTAGAAGATGAAAATGTTGCTCTTGATAAAAGTCAAATCCTTTCTTCTGCACAAATTGCAGCACAAATGGTAGAGGAAGAAAAAGAAGTAAAAGCAGCTCCTCGTGTTTCTGAAGAAGAAGATCCAGTTTTACAAAGAATTTTAGCGGTACAAAAACGTCAAGCTGTACCAAATATGCAATAGTTTTATAAGCTAACACAAAAACAAAATAGAGACGGATACTTTTTTAGGTATTCGTCTTTATTGTTATTTATAGT
>JAHHTE010000012.1 GCA_020024815.1 Mailhella sp. | reverse complement strand
TCATAATCAAATAAAAGATGAACTAAAAATAGATTTTTTCTTTGCAGACGCTTATCTAGCAAAAAATTATGGGGCAAAGCGGTAGTAATGAAAATGCTAATGGTTTATTGAGAGAGTTTTATCCAAAACAAACAAATTTATCTAAGGTAACTCAAGAAGAATTACGACAAAAACTAGAACTCATTAATAATAGACCTAGAAAGTGTCTAAATTGGACAACTCCAATTGAAGTTTTTCTACAAGAGGTGTCGCACTTGGATTGACAATTCAGCTATTAAAACAAACTGGTTCCATTGATATAAAATTTAATATAGGTGAATTATATCGATGAAAGTAGCCAAAAAATATTTCAATAAATTCACCATATTTATTTTCATAAAAAAATTTATATATAATAATCTGAAAGTTATTTATGGTATATGATTGGGGTATAATTTGATAATTTATTAATTGTCGTATTAATACATTAGTCTTTTCTTTCTCTTTATATTTTTCTTTTATAGGAAATAATTCTTCTTTATAGCCACCATAATTCTTAATTACATGAGGGTACATAGAGGGGTAATTATGATATGATTATAGATTATATTAATTGCTTCAATATAGGAAAAGTTATAGTAACAAGCAACTAATGAAGTAATATCTGAACCAATAATATAGTAAGATGGAGAAGTTTTTCTAAAATCCCATGTACCTATATCAATTTGTTTACTATTTTTAATACAAAATCTAAATTCGCTATTACCAAAAATATAATCATTTATAATGAATCCTTGATTAAAAAGAAAATTTAATAATTTGTGTTTATATTCAAGTAGTGTATTATTAATTTTATATAGTTTATATATATCATCTTGAGTTAATTCAAAAAAAGGATATATATACTCAATTGTTTCAAGAATACGTTTCTTATAGTCGTCATAATTACCAAGGTATAAAAAACCATAATAGTTACTAGGGAGTACATCAGGAGGTAGAACGGAAGAAGTAAATAATTGTTCGCTCATAGTTAAAATCTCCAAGGAAGTTTTATGATAACATCATAGTATAAATTTTGAATTGACCAATTTCCTGCATAATTGCTTGTTATTCCAAGCGAGTTTTTTTCATGACCTATGACTGCTTGTAACATTGTTATATCAACTTTTGCAATTTTATGTAAATATTCAACAACAGTATGTCTAAAACTATGAAAAGTTTTAGAACTTATTTTGTCGCTTTAGCATAATAAAACCACCCGCTAAGCGGGTGGACTGAAAAATCTTTAGATACAAGACTGTCCTCCTTTGGTATACATTTGATGTGTTCGTCAATTATAACCAAAGGAGGACAGTGTCTTATGAAAGACAGTCAAAGTTTATCTCATACCCGTTGGAATTGCAAATATCATATAGTGTTTGCTCCAAAATTTCGTCGTCAAATAATATATTCAAAATTAAAAGAAGATATAGGTAAAATTCTTAGACAATTATGCGAACAAAAAAAAGTAACGATTATTGAAGCAATAGCCTATGTAGATCATATTCACATGTTAGTATCTATTCCACCTAATCTAAGTGTTTCTTCATTTATGGGGTACTTGAAAGGGAAGAGTTCTCTAATGATCTTTGATAAACATGCAAGCTTGAAATACAAATATGGAAATAGGCATTTATGGTGCAGAGGCTATTATGTAGATACGGTAGGACGTAATAAAGAAATAATACAAGCGTATATTCAAAATCAATTAAATGAGGATAAAATGACCGACCAATACTCACTAAAAGAATATTATGACCCGTTCACGGGTAGTAAGAATAAATAAGGCAATGGTATAAGCTACTTTGGTAGCAGCTAGTGAATGTAATGCAATTGGCGAATACATTCAGAGCGTCTTGAGACGCAAGCCAGTAATATGCCCTTATAGGGCTGGTGAAAACCACCCGCTTACCGGTTGGTCGCAAGTTCAATCCTTGCAGGTTCCACCAAATATTTCAAGGGATTATATTGTAAAAAGATATAAGCCCTTTTTTCTTTTGCGACATAATTGCGACAAAAATATTTTTTATTGTCGTTTCTTTTTTCTATTTCCCCTTTACCCCTTTTTATTAAATAATTTTCGCCACAATAAGCAAAAGTGTACTTTGCTATCTTTCTTCATATTTTTTGCTCAAGGTACTACCCAAATATTAGAGCTTGCACGGGAAGGCTTTCCCCAAAAAGTGTTCGCGATATACGGAACGAAAAGCACGGAAAAACGGAATAGTTTGTTTTTTATAATTAGCTCATACTTTATGGCAAGTTTAGCTTTTAAAAAGAATTTATTTTTTGTTTTTTTTGAGGGAAATTATGCAAGATAATAAAAACTATGAAGAACAAATAAAATCACGTCTTGCTCTTGAAAACTCAAGAAAAAATTTAAAAAATAAGAAAATAGCTCCAAAAGTAAAGATTTTTGATGAAATGGATATTCAAAAAGAAATTGAAAAGAGAATTTCTGAAATATCTGATACAGACATTTTATTATATCTTGTAGAAAGTACAGCAGGGGACGCTAAATTATATCAAAAAATACATTATAATTTAATTACGTATGTAAAATTTTGGAATAGGTTTCTTGTTTGGAAAGGTAATCATTGGGTAGAAGATGATAAAAATTTACAATTTTCTTATATAAAAAATGTTTGTAAATGTTATCAAAGAGTTGCAGATAATAAAAAAGAAATTCTAGATAAAGAAACTAATAGAGAAACACAAGCAATTCTTTATAAAATATTAGATAATTTAGAAAGGCGTATAAAACAACTTCGTACTCCACGTGGTGGGGAAGCAGTTTTAACTATGCTCCAAAGAATAGAAACGCCTATGATGATTTTGCCTAAAGAAATAGATAAGCATTATTATAAATTATCGTGTCCTAATGGTGTAATAGATTTACGCACAGGGGATTTAACACATGGTAACCCTAAAGATTATTTATTAAAAGCTTGTATTACACCATTTAATAAAGATTTGTTTTTTGTAGAAGACCCATGTCCAGAAGTAAATGCGTTTTTGCTTCGTTCTATGGACGGAAATCAAGATTTAGTTAATTTTATATGGCGTATTTTGGGATATGGAATAATTAGGGATAGAAAAGACCATATTTTCCCTATTTTTTGGGGAGAACATGGAAGAAATGGAAAGGATACACTGATAAAATTAATAACAAAGGTTTTAGGTCTTGATTTATCAGGAGATATACCTGTTGAAATGTTTTTACAGACAACGCAAACAAGAAACTCATCAGCTCCAAGTCCAGATATTTTGGCTTTGCGTGGAATGTGTATAGGTTGGGTGAATGAAGCAGAAGAAGGGCAACGCTTTGCTTTGGCAAAATTAAAAAAGTTGACTGGTGGTGGATATATTACAGCACGAGGTTTGCAAGATAAAGAGCAGACAACATGGCTACAAACGCATTTACCAATCATGACAACCAATGAGATTCCAAAGGCAAAAGCAGATGATGCAGCATTTTGGCAAAGAACAATTATTATAAAATGGCAACTTTCTTTTGTTGATAATCCAACAGAACCTTATCAAAAAAAAGCAGATAAAATGCTAGATCAGAAGCTTGAAAAAGAAGCAGAGGGCGTGCTTGTACGTTTGATTCAAGGAGCTATGGATTATCTGCAACATGGTCTTTTGATACCTGAAAAAGTTCAAGAATGGACATCAGGGCAAAGGTTAAAATGGGACGATATACAACAATTTATAGATGAATGTTGTATTGTTGAAGAATATCGAGAAAATTTAGATTATACATTAAAAACGCCAGCTTCTGATTTACATGAGTATTTTTTGATTTGGTATTCTAAGAATAAAGATTCACGAGAAAAAGCGAAAATATCGTCAAAATTATTTTCTCAATTATTGGATAAGAAAAACATACCTTCCATACGTTCAAATGGAACCAAAAGGCTTGGTATTGCTCTAAAAGTAGAGTGTCAAGAAGAGCTTGAGGAGGTAAGAAATGAAAAGTTTTCTTATAAAAATCCTTTTTAATCTGTCCTTAAGTGTCCGTGCTTTTGGAAATATAACCATTTGGAAAGACATAACTTTTTCCAAAATGGACAGTTGGACAGCACAGCCCTTAATTTTCACACGAAAACTTAAAAATTATTTTCGTGTGAAAATATATATATTATCTGTCCATGTGTCCAAATAATAAAAAGTATATATAAAATAAATAACTTATAAAAAATAAAAAACGGACAATTAAGGACAGATTAAAAAAAAGAGGGAAACCATGAATAAATTACTTGAATTATATCAATCTCGTTTTGGTGGAGCAGTAAGAAAGCAAGGTGATGGTTATAATGGGCCTTGTCCTCTTTGTGGTGGAGAACCTGGCAAAAGTGATAGATTTATGGTTTGGGATTATAAAACGGAAAACTTGAGTAAGGTTTGCACAGAAAATCATATTGCTGGGGTGTATAATTGTCGTCAATGTGGGGCAACAGGTGATACTGTAAGTTATCTTATCAATATTGAAGGTATGAGTTTCAAAGAAGCTCTTGAGGAATTAGGGATAAAACCTAATACAACAAAATATAAAAAATCAAGACCTGCACCAAAATTTCAAGAAAAAGCAGAATATACGCCTAAAGAAAGAGAAATACCCATAAAAGTTTGGCAAGAATTTGCCATGCATTTACAAGAAAAAGCTATGGCAGATATTCACCAAGCAAAGGAAGCTAAAAAATATCTTAATGCTCGTGGTATTTGTGATGAAGCAATAGTAGAATATAAATTAGGGTATTTGTGTGGTGAAAACCGTAAGCAAGGCATATTTAGAATGAGAAAATCTTTAGGATTGGAAGCAAAAGAAAAAAACGGTGTACTTTCCAATAAAATTTTTATTCCAAGAGGAATAACAATACCCACTTATTGGGAAAATGAGCTTATAAGCTTGCGTATTCGTAGACCTAAAATGGATATACTTCCTACTCCTAATGGTTATATGCCACCTAAATATATGGAGCTTGAGGGCTCAGCAAAAATGCCTTTTATTTTATTACCCGAGCCATATACAACTATGAGTTGTTTTGTGGTTTTAGAGGCAGAGCTTGACGCAATACTTATTCATTATGCAACAAAAAAATCTGTGGGGGGTTGTGGCAGTTCGTTCAAATCAAAATAAACCCTGTCCAATAACACACGAGTTGATAAAAGATTGTCCTAGAATTTTGTTTGCAATGGATTATGAAGAAAGCAATGCAGGTATAGCGGGCATAGAGTTTTGGGAAGAAAATTATTCTCAGCTAAAAAGATGGGTAACACCAGAAGGAAAAGATCCAGGCGAAGCGTACCAACTTGGAATTGATATAGCATATTGGATCAATTTAGGACTTCCAAATCCAAGCCGTTTTTTGCAAGAAAAGCAACAAGAAATTTTTGTGCATGAAAAAATTGAAAATACAGAATTTGAACCAACAGAAGTGGCAAGTACGGACTTTAGCAAGGCTAGTATAGCACAAGAACAAGCAGTAAACAAGGAAAATCAAGAAAATCTAGCAAATGGGCATTTGGACAGCTTTGCAACTGGTTCAAGTAATTTGGGGGAACGGGGGAATATTTTTTTATATCTTTATCAAAATTGGGGTTTATCGAGTTTTATTTATATGTTTGACGGTAAGGAATTGAAAGGAAAGGATACGTGTTTTTATCTTGATAAAAACATTGAAGCACGAAATAGTTTATTATTAGCGGAAAGAATATCCTTTTTTTATAGAAATGATGATGTAATGGATTTATTTCATGCAAACAAACATATTTGGTTTAGATATAGCGATTTAGAGAAAAAATTGAAAAAGGAAGGTATGATATAATGAGTTTTGTAGAACAAAATCAAAAGTTACTTGAAATTAGTGGACAACTTTTTAATGGAATGATTTTACAAATTGTAGATCCTAAAGATTTAGTATTTCTTAAAGATAATGCACGTTATTTTAAACGTGAAACTTTTAGGCAATTACGCGATAACATAAAAAATGATAAAAAATTATCTTCTGTTCCCTTATGTTATAAGCTCTCTGACGGCAAATATGAAATAATTAGTGGAAATCATAGAGTACGTGCAAGTATTGATGCTGGGTTAGAAACAATTCTTGTTTTGATAATAACAGAAGAACTTAGTAAATCAAAACGGATAGCAATGCAATTATCACATAATTCTCTTGTTGGTGAAGATGATGAAAATATTTTAGCCAGTCTTTGGGAACAAATTGAGGATATAAATGATAAATTATATGCGGGGCTAGATAGTAATATAATACAAGAATTAAAAGATGATATAGAATTTGTTAATTTTTCAACTCCGTCAGTAGCAACGCATTTGGTTTCTTTTATGTTTTGTGATGGAGAAACAGAAAGATTAAGTCAAATTGTAGATGAATTAGAAAATACAGCTAAAAAATCAACAGTTACTTTTATTGCTCCAAAAGAACAATATGAAGCATTTATGAAAATAATAGCTGATATAAAACATAGTGAGAAAATAAAAGATAGTTCATTAGCATTGGTAAAAATTATTTCTATTATTGAAAATTATTTAACTAATAATGAGGTGTAGTAATGGGATTTTTAGGAGCAATAGCAGGTGATTTGCGTAAGATATTAGCAAAGTATGCTGATGAAATTAATAGTCCTGTTTTACTTCCATGTGCAGGCAATTTTACAATAGGGTCAGCATTACGATCAGGGCATTATAAAGGAAAAATTATTGGTTGCGATGTAACATTATACACTTCTGCTTTAGGTTATTATTTATCAAATGAAAATATGGAAGTTTCAATAAAAGAAGGTTGTCCAGATCATTTACGTTCTTTTATAGATATTAGCACTCCAGCACGATTTACAGCGTCAGTTTCATTGATGCTTGATTTACGACAAGTTTGGAAAAATAAAAATTTTTGGCATGAAAGAGTTTTACAAAATACAAAAGATCAATTTCCAATTCTTATGGAAAAAACTCTTGATAAATTAGAAAAATATAAAAATCACCTTAATCAAGGTAATGGATTTAAATATTATGCAATGGACGCAATAGATTTTCTTGATTCTATGGATAAAGAGAATGCTATTTTTATAGCTCCACCAACTTTTGGAAGTCGTGATTATATTAATCAAGAAAAAATGCTTGCTGCATCTATTTGTTGGAATTCCCCAAAATTTCAGGAAATTAGTTTTAAAGATATTTCTATTTATGAAAAAATAACAAGTTTTAAAACTTGGATGATAATTATGGAACGTCCATTGCCTGAAATAGAAAAACTTTTAGGTAATCCTGTTGCAGTAGTTCATAAAGGAAGAAATTCAATTACTTATGCGTATGGTCAGGTGAAAAAGAAAATTGTTACAAGAGCTTATTTAAATTCAACTTCGCCAGGACGTATTTTTTCTGGAGATAAGAAAATTTTAGGTAATGAAAAAATTTCTATACGAATAATTGAGAAAAAGCAGTCAATACGTATGAACGAGCTTTTTATGTCTAGCCGTGTTGATTATTTTCTTGCAGATGTAGCTTTGAGTTTAGCTCTTTGTCTTGATGGAGCAATTATTGGAAAGCTTGATTATAATCTTACAACGCATCCTTGGGCTTTACCAGAACAAGGTTTACAAGTTTATCAGCGTTCGGATTTAGCTGTTCCAAGTGTAGAGAAAAGGCTTGCTAAATTAGTTTTATTATTATCTCAAAGTAAAGAAGTAAAAAGTCTTATTGATGAAAAATTGAAAGATGATTTTCAATATATTGTAACAACAGCATTTTCTAAAAATCCAGTTTCTATGAAATATCGTGGTGTATATGAATTACATAAACGCATTGATGATAAAGAACAAAATGGTTATCGATTAAATTATTATGCAAAAATGGGTTTATATACATTAGAAGAGGCTTTTAAATTATGGTTAAAAAAATATCATAAGTAATAGATTTTTATTGAATTTTTACTTGTATTAAAGCTAAAAATTTATTATTGTTAGTTATGTCAATATGTTACATATAAAAATAATAAGGAGATTAGTATGAAACAAGTAAAAATTAATAAGAGGAAATTGATGAAAGAAGCATGGAAACAAGCAACTTTTGGTCAAAAGATGTATGGAGGAAATAAAAAATTGTATTTTGCAAGTTCATTAAAACTTGTTTGGCTATCAAATCAAGGCAAAACAATTAGTTTTGATGAGGTTCGTAGATTAGATAAAATTGCAAAAATTCAAGCAATGGAAATAATTAAAGAGGAATATGCAAAATATGATGCTATTTGGACAGAAAGAATTAAAATTACACAAGCTTTATATGATCATGGAGAAGAAACAGTAAAAGATATTGCTAGAATAATGCCAAATTTATTGACGTATAAGGAAACTTGTTCACCTATTGATGAAATGGCTGATATGTACGGCTTTAAAAATACATCTGAATTAGTTGAGTATTTATTGGCATATAAGCCAAGAACAAAGGCAATAAGTAAATATCATTATGAATTTTTTATACAGTCTATAACAGGTCTTTGTCAAAATTTACAAAGTGAATTTGATGAATGTCCATTTTAAGAGGTTTTTATGAAAATTATGACATCTTATTTTTCAAGTAAAGCTCCTAATGAGCAAAAAGTGTCCATTGCTAAATGGCCACCACGTTATTTTAAAGGGTATCGAGCAATGAAATTAGCACCTAGTAACCCAAAAGCAGAAGATTGGGAAAAAGCATATTTACATGATTTAGAGCAAAGATTTCCACAAGGTAAAGGTTTATTAGAATATTTAGGGGAAATAGAAAAAAATACACCAAAAGCAATTTTATGTTGTTATGAAAAGGATAAAAAAGAATGTCATAGAAGTATATTAGTGGAGTATATAAAACGATATTTAGGAATAGAAATATTTGAATGGGAAGAAAATAAACAAGCATCGCTTATAAAATAGGTGAGAGCATATTGTCGGCAAACAATATACTCTCGGAGTTTAGAGGATATAATCCAACCAAACGGAAAAGTTAGATTATATCCTCCTATAAAAAAAATCAAGACTTGGAGGAAAGGGGTAAAATGGCAAGCAATGAAGAATTAAAAGTGCTTGTTGAGAAGAGTATTCAAACAGATATTCAAGCTCTTTTAGCAGCAAAAGAACAAACTAAAAAAACAATGCTTGAAGATCCAAACCCTACAAATGTAACAGCATTTAATAAAGCCTCCAAGATGTTGGAGGATAAAATGCAAGAAGTGCAAAATTTATTGAGTTCAAAAGACGTCTTAAAATATATTGAGGAAAAAAACAGAAAAGTAAAAAAGACAAAATTGTATGAAGATATAAACAAGGGTTTACTCAAAAAACAAGCAGACGGAAGTTTTCGGTTGCGTGATGTGGATAAATATTTACTAAGTTTACCTATGCTTGGAACAAGTGATATTTTTGCAGAAAAAGCCAGTGAAAGGCAACGGCGAAAAGAAGAACAAGAAATAAGAAGATTAACAGCAGTAGCTAGTAAAGAAGAATTTGATTTATCAGTCAAGCAAGGCAAATTTATTGAAAAAGAAAAAGTTTATCAAGAATTAGCAGCAAGAGTAGTAACACTTGGAATGCAGATAAAAACAGCGTTTGAAGTAAATGCTATTGAGCTTGTGGAATTAGTAGAGGGTAACCCTAAAAAAACAAATACATTGAAGCAAAAATTAACAGAAATTTTTGAAACAAGTTTAGCAGAATACGCTAAAGAAATGGAAATTGAAGTAATTTTTACACAAAATGAGGAAACACATGAGCCAATTAACACTGGTGAAAATGCAAGAGGTGAAACAAAATAAAAAAAGTATCCATGTTAGCTTGCCTGCATGGTTGCCTAAGGCTGTTGCTAGCTCTTTAGCTGGCAATAGTTCTTATGCATTTGTGTTTTCAAAATCAGAGCGTAAGGTTTTTTTGAAACGTAAAGCAATATTGATAAGTGAATGGGCAGAGCGACATCGAGTTTTGGAAATGTCTTCTATTCCTGGCAAGTGGAAGAATATTTTTACGCCATATCTAAAAGGAATAATGGATACAGCAGGCACACAAGGCATAGAAACCATTATTATTTGTAAAACGCCACAATGTGGAGGAAGTGAGGCAAGCCATAATATAGTAGGGTATTGTATAGACCGTTCACCAGGTCCAGTTATGTATGTTTTTCCTGATGAAATAACGGCACGCGAAAATGCAAAAGATAGAATTATCCCTATGATAAAGGCAAGTCCGCGTTTAAGTGAATATTTAACATCTTATGAAAATGATTTATCTAGTTTACGGATTAATTTTTTGCATATGCCTATTTATTTAGGTTGGTCTGGTTCAGTATCTCGTTTAGGTAATAAACCAATACGCACACTTATTTTAGATGAATTAGATAAATATAAAGACCCCAAAAATGAGGCAACTTCCGAAGCATTAGCAGAAAAAAGAACAACCACATGGGGTGGGCGTAAAAAGATAGTAAAAATTTCCACGCCTACCAAGCTAGGTACAAGTAGAATTTGGAAAGCATTGACAGAAGAAGCCGAAGCCCGCTTTGATTATTATGTAAAATGTCCTGATTGTGGTTTTGTACAATTAATGCGTTTTGAAAATATAACGTGGGAGGGCAAAAAAAGTATACAAGATGAAAAAGACGAAAATATTTATGAGCGAGCAGTAGCAGAAAAGATTTTGAGCCACAAGTTAGCGTATTATGTATGTGAGATGTGTGGGACTTTGTGGAATGATGAAAAAAGAGATATTGCAGTACGTCATGGGGAATGGAAAGAACGTCATTCAGGTTTAGAACTTTTTGCACATATTAATTTGTATAAACCTATCAAAGTAGGTTTTCAAATACCTGCTTGGATAAGTCGTTTTGTGAGTTTATCGGAAATAGTAACAGCGTGGTTTAAATATAAAATTAGTAATTCCATAGAAGATTTTAAGGATTTTAAAAACCAATATTGTGCTGAGCCTTGGGAGGAAATTTTTGAAGAACGCCATGAGGACGCCATATTAAGTCTTTGTGATGATAGACCACGCGGAAAAGTACCGGGTTATGATTTAGAAACGAATGAGTCAAGAGTGGCTATTTTACTTGCAACTGTGGATACGCAATTACATTATTTTAGATATGTAATACGGGCGTGGGGATATGGTGAAAATGCCGATTCATGGCTTGTGCAAGAGGGCATAGTACAAAATGTAACGGCATTAAATCAAATACTTTGGCAAAGTGATTATTTAGATAATGAAAATCATGTGTATAAAGTACGAGCTTGCCTTATTGATGCTATGGGACACCCAGAACGTAGTAAAGAAGTAATTAATTGGGCATTAGCAAATAGGGAACGTGTTTTTTTATCGCAAGGGGTGCATAGTCCAGCTAATCCTATAAGTTATACACCTTGGGAATATTTTCCAAGCAGTACAGGATCTAAAATAAAAATTCCTGGTGGAATAATGCTAAATAGAATAGATACTACGCTTTTTAAGGGTATGCTTGCACATTCATTAAAAATAAATCCAGCAGATCCTGGAGCATTTCATTTACACGAAAATACAAAATTACAAGAAAATTCCACAAAAGGAATTTTAGATGGTTATGCAGCAGAAATGTGTGCAGAAGTGTGGAATGAAGAAAAACATATTTGGGAAAACCCACGTCATAGACCTAATCACGCTTTTGACTGTGAATATATGCAATTTGCGTTAGCATGGATGCTGAATATAAAAAATATTCCTAAAATATCCCAAGAAAAAACAGTAAAACAAACAATGCCATTCCCAAAACCTAAACAGGGAGTTGCACAAATGTTATCAAGAATAAGGAGATAATATGAAAGAGGAAAAAAAAGAGCTTCTCAACTGGCAACAGGCGTGCAAAATTTTGGGTTGTAGTAAATCGCATTTTTATAATTTAGTTAATTCTGGAAAAATAAAAGCTTTTCGCATTGGAACGCTAAAAGGTGTTAAAGTATACAAAGAAGATTGTTTAACCTATCTTACAAAAAATGAAATATAAAGTAAAAGCCCCCAATATGGGGGCTTTTTTTATGGTGTATTCCTAAAAAAAGTAAAATTTTTGTCCATAACGTCCATAACGTCCACCACGTCCACGACAAGGGGCTTTTTTTATGCCATTATGAGCAAATGAGTATTTGGACAAAAGAAGAATTAGAAGAGCAAATAGCAGCCTATAAAAATGCCCTCCTTACTTGTTCGCAAGGTAAGGCGTATACTATTGGTTCTCGTTCCTTAACTCGTTCTGACATGAAAGAAATAAAAGAAATGCTTGATTATTTTGAGGAAGAATTAAACAAGCTAGAAAATAAACCTTCTTTTTTTGCAGTACGAGCAAAACTACATCATAAATTAAGGTAGGGATTATGGCGATTATACAAAGTAAAAAGCTTTCTCAACCAAGTTATGAAGCAGGTTCGCATAGAGGAACAATAGACGGATATATTCCTCATAGAATATGGAATGCAGTACAAGTAGATAATGAGCGAATTTTATCTTCTATACGAGCAGAAGATTTGTATGCGAACGACTGGGGGGCAAAGTCAGCTATAAATAGTATAGTAACAAATGCAGTTGGCACGGGTTTGCACCCACAAAGTGTTATAGCTAATAAAGAATTAAAACTAGAGCAAGAGCAAACAACAGAATTGCAAAATACAATGGAATGGCTTTGGCATGAGTGGTGTTTGGAATGCCATTATCGTAACACTATGCATTTTGAAATGTTGCAAGTATTGGCAATAAAAAGCTTAATACGTAATGGGGAATTTATTCATTTACCTGTAATGGAAGAACGGGCAGATAATAAATTTTCTTTGAAAATTCAGGATATAAAACCAGAACGATTAAGCACTCCCACAGATAAACAAAATGAGCCATTACTTTGTGAAGGTATTGAGTTGAATTTGCAGGGAGTACCCAAAAGATATTGGATTTATTCGCCAAAGCCTAATGTTGTTTTAAATCCTTTAGTGCGTCAAGCAAAGGATTATCAAGTAATATCAGCAAATATAGGACATAGGAAAGGGATTTTTCATGTTTTTATGGCAGAATATGAGGAACAACTTCGCGGTATATCAGCACTTTCTGCTGGTATAAAGTTTTTTAAACATTTTAATGATGCCATAGATTATGAGCTTATGGCACAGGTAATAGCAGCAAGTTTCCCTGTTTTTATTAGCCAAGAAAAACAAGAGCAACTCCCGTACGGGGTTCATCAAGACCAAGAAAATACGGATAGATATTATCAAAATATAGAACCAGGAACAATTTTATACGGTAATCCGGGCGAAAGACCAGAAATACTGGAAAGTAAGCGTCCTAGCCAAAATTTTATTAATTTTGCGGAATTAATGATTAGGGTTTTTAGTGCAAGTTTAGGCTTGCCTTATGAGGAAGTAAGCAAAGATTTTTCAAAAACAACCTATTCATCAGCTCGTGCAGCTTTGCTTGAGGCGTGGAAAATATACGCTTTTTATCGTGATTTTTTTGTAAAGCAATATTGCCAACCTTTTTGGAATATGGTTATGGAGGAGGCTTATTTACGGGGGTATTTGCGTTTTCCTAAGCATATAGATTTTTATAGAGATAGGCATTTTCTTTGTAATTGTCGTTGGGTAGGCCCAGCAAGGGGATATATAGACCCAGTAAAAGAAATAACAGCAAATATTTTAGCTATTAAAAATAATTTAATGTCTTGTTCAGAATCTATTGCCGAGCGTGGAGGCGACCTTGAAGAAGTGGCACATCAACGCAAATACGAAAAAGAGCTTTTTACCTTATTAGGCATTACGCCAGAAGAAGAACAAAATATAAAGAAAAATAGCCAAGAAAGCGAGGAAGAAAATGAATAATGTATCCAGATTATGGGCAATAAGTCCTCATGCTTTGGAATATTTATATAAAGAAAAAGCTCAATCAATGGAAAGTGCTTTACTGGTAACAAATAAGATAGAGCAAGGCAAAGCAAAACCATACAGCGTAAAAAATAATATAGCAGAAATAGCGATTGAAAATGCCCTTTATAGAAGTAAGGCTTGGTATATGCCAGGAACTACTTACAAGGAAATAAAGGCAAAAATAGAACAAGCCCTTGCTGATGATAAAGTACAAGGCATACTTTATAGCATTTATTCACCAGGTGGAACAGTAGCAGGCACACAAGAATTAGCTTCTTTTATAAAACAAGCAAGTCAGAAAAAGCCGAGCCTAGCTTTTGTGGACGGCATGGCTTGTTCTGCTGCGTATTGGTTAGCGTCTGCCACAGGAAAAATTATAGCAACAGAAAGTGCCGAACTTGGCTCTATTGGTGTTGTTTTAACACACCAAGATTATAGCAATTTCAATGAAAAAGTAGGCATAAAATATACCTATATAACAGCAGGCAGTAAAAAAAGTATTGGTGCTAGTGATATGCCTTTATCAGAACAAGATAAGGATTATCTGCAAAATAAAGTGAATTTGCTTTATGAGATATTTTTGCAAGATATTTCCCAAAATATGGGGCTTGATTTGCAAAAAAAAGAAACATGGGCAGATGGTCGCGTTTTTATAGCAAAAGAAGCAATTTCTCATGGTTTAGTAACGCAAATAGTAAAAACAAAAGAAGACGCAATACAGATTTTAGAGGAGAATATTATGTCAATAATACAAGCAGAAAATTTAACAACAAATTTAACAACAAATTCAACAACTATGCAACATCAAGAACCACTTACGGCAATTCATAGTAAAACAGAAATGAATGATGATGTTTTTGCCATTGTAAAGGCTGTTTGTGGTGAGAGTAAAGCCGAACAAGTGAAGAATTTAGTGCAAGCAGGCATAACAAAAGAACAAGTTTCCATAATGGCAAGTATTTTTGCACAAGAGCCAAAAGCACAAGAAAAAGCAGAACAAGAAACAATGCAAAATCAAGCCATTCAAGCAGAAAGCCAATTTAAACAAGAAATGCTAAAAGCAATTAATGAAAATGGGACAAAACCAGTTTTAGCTTCTACTCTGGATACAGAACAAGCTTTAATTGAGCGTGTAGCAAATGTAAAAAGATAAAAGGATATGCCATGAAATTACAAGATGAAGTAACTTATCAAAGAAAAGTTTTTTTACGGGATCACCCCCCAATTATTATGCCCGTAAAATTGCAAGCAGGGTCAGCAAAGCAAGAGCTTTTAGCAGGCACAGTTATTGGTAAAAATACCCAAAATTCGCAAATAGGTATTTATAAGGCAACAGAACACGAAGAACCTTTAGGCATTTTGATTGAAGATATAACAGTGCCAACAGGTGGTAATGGAGCAATAGGGCATATTTATGTTCATGCTGATTGTGTAAAGGAAAATATTATTTTTGATAACGCAGTAAATGCAGAAAATAAAACCAAAGCCATAGCAAAACTTTGTGCTTTAGGTGTGTATATTTATTAAGGAGTAGTTATGCCATTTTCGCAATTTACCCCAAGAGTTTTGACGGGAGTAATTAATCTTAGACCTGTAAATCCTCGTTTGTTTACTTCCTTTTTTAAGGAAAATGCACCAAGTCCAGTGGATACGTTTGAGCTTGAAACCTTTTATCAAGGGCAAAGTGTGTTACCAGCGTTAAGTTATAATCAAGCAGGTACTATGCGTGATTCTGGGCAAAGAAGTATACGTGCTGTTGTTGCTCCTATTTTTCGTCCAAAGCGTTCTTTTACAGCAGCAGAAAAATTTAAACGTGCAAAGGGCATGACCCCTTATGACGGCACAACAGGAATAGATGAAGCCATAGCAGAAGATATGGACGCACATTTATTTGATTTAGAGTTTATGAAAGAAATTATGTGTTCGCAAGCTCTTGTACATGGTAAAATCACGCTTTTAAATAAGCTTGATGATAATGTCGTTGAAATAGGAAATATTGATTTCAAACGTCCAGCAAGCCACAGTATAACATTGTCAGATACTGCTCAATGGAGCAATGCAGCAAGTGATATTGTTAGTCAAGCAGATCAATATAGCTCTATGATAATGGAAGCAACAGGGGGCTTTGGAGCAACAGATATTATTATGGGTAAAAAAGCCTTTGCCTTATTTAGAAAACATAAAGATGTGCAAGATTTACTTGATAATAGAAATATCCATGCAGGGGAATTAAATTTAACTGTTCGTACCATGTATAAGGGAAATTGGAACGGCTTAAATATTTGGTTAAATTCTGCAAGTTATAGGGATATGAAAGGGCAAAATACCCCATTTATTCCAGAAGATATGGCTCTTTTTGTGGCTCGTGATGCACGTTTAGAAATAGATTATGCTCTTCCCACAGATGTAGAATGTACAGGAGCAACACGGTATTTTGCAAAGCAATTTAAACAAGAAGATCCAAGTGCATATTTTACAGTAGCAGAAAGCAGACCCCTTCCACAAGTAAAGCATAATGGAGCAACCGTAGCAGTAAAGGTAGGTTCATAATATGAAAATAAAACATAAATACGGTTACTATACAGAAAATAAATTTTATTATGCTGGTGAAATAATGGAATGTTCTAAAACAACAGCAAAATTTTTGCTTAGTCAAGGGTTAGCTGAAGTTGTGGAAGAAACAAAAGAAGAACTTGAAGAAAATCTTGCAAACAAAGAACAACAAACAGAAAATCAGGAACAAAAACAAGAACAAGAAAAACAAGAACAAGAAGAAAATTCCCATAATCAAGACAACCAAGATAAACAACCCCAAAACGCAGAAGAAGAAAGAAAAGCTCATAAAGAAGAGCAATTTTCTTCTGCCAAAAAAGCAAAACAAGGTTAAAAATGTTTAAAAAGCAGCTAGAAAAAGATATTGAACAAATTTTTATGAATCTGGAAGAATTTGCAGAAAAAATTGATTTAGATGGTCAAGAAGTCCATGCAATAGTGGAAGAAATGCAAATACAAGCAGATAATGAAAGGGAAGTATCTTTTGAGGGGATAACAGTATATGTGTATAGTGCTTGTTTGCAATATATATACACCCCTCATAAAAGCTGTTTGGTTAATGGTGAAAATTGGTATGTTTTAGAAAGTGTAAATGAGCAAGGTATAACAATTATCAAGCTTTATAGGGAAAGAGTATGAAAAACAACGTTATTCAAATAAAGCTTGATAATGCTAATGAAGAAGTACAAAAAATGTTTAATGCCTTTGAGTTATTACCTAAAGAAATAAATACAGCACAAGCACGGGCAATAAATAGAACTTTGCAAGCAATACAATCACAAGCCATAAAAATAGCAAAAAATGAATACACAGCACCAACGCAAAATCTTAAAAAGCGAATAAGGTTAGAAAAAGCAACAACACAGCGTATTCAAGGGAATTTTGCAATACGGGATAAACCGGGAATAGGATTAATACATTTTGCTCCAAGTCCAGCAAAGGTACTTTCTTGGAAAGGTATTGCTCCTAAAAATCGTAAAAAAGTAGTGAGTAATAAAGTACATAGAGCAGGAAAAAGAAAGATTTATAATACAAAAGGTACACCTTTTGTGGCTAAGGTAAATAATGGCAAACATATTTTTGTACGTAATTCCCAAAATAAGTTAGAGCGTCTTTTTGGTCCTTCGCTAGTTTATGCTTTGTATGGTAATAGTAGGGAATTAGAAGACCATGCAAAAAAAACATATCAAAAACGTTTAGAACATGAGCTTGATTTTATTTTGAGTAAAAAAAATGCGAAGTAAAGAACTTTTATTAGCAGTAAAAAAGGAAATAGAAGAAAAATCTTCTGCAATTTTTATAAAAACACCCTTAAAGGTTTTTATTCATAATGTACCATTGCAAGCAGTGTCAGAAGAAATGGTCAATTATCCTTTTGTGATAATTCGTTTATCAGAAAAAGAGATAGAGGAACATTATACCCAAGATACGCTTATTTTAGCCTTAGGTATTTATGAACCAAATAATGCAGAAAAAGCAGGCTTAGCTTTAGCAGATTTGCAAGATATGCTAACACGGCTTTTTTATGAAAATAGAATTGTAGGGGATTTTTTTGAAGTAATGCTTCCAATAAAAGCAAGTCAAATAGAACCAGAACGAAAATGGCATGAATATCATATTTCCAGTTTAGAAATAACGTTTCAGTATAATTCTTTGCCTTCTCGTCCATTGGGGGAAGCGTTTGCTTTTAAAGAAACAACTATTCCCCCATTTGCATAATAAATAATAAGAAAAGGAGAATTTTTATGAGTGGCTATAAACATGGCGTGTATACAAGGGAAATACCTACAAGCATAGTTCCCCCACGCATAGTAGATACAAATACAGTTTTTGTAGTGGGAACAGCCCCAGTACATGAACTTGCAAGGGAAAAAACAAAAAATATAAATACCCCACGAATGTATATGAGTTATGCCGAATTTGTGGAAGAAATGGGCTATTCTGATGATTGGGATAAATATACCCTTTGCGAAGTAGCAGAAAGCCATTTTGCAAAATTTAATATGGCACCATTAGTTTGTGTAAACGTTTTTGACCCAGCAAAACATAAAACTGGTGAAGATCCAGATGTAACAAAAGTTACAGCAGATGATATTATAGGCAAAATTAATGAACAAACATTAGAGCCAGAAGGGCTTGAATGTATAGCTAATGTGTTTACCCGTTTTGGCAAAGTGCCTTTTGCTATTTTAGCACCTAAATTTTCTAAGGAAGTAAAAGTAGCTCAAGCAATGGCAGCAAAAAGTCAAAATATTAATGGTTTATTTAATGCAATGGCGTATGCAGATATTTCCACACAAGAATGTAAAAAATATGCAGATGTAGCAAATTATAAACAAACAAATGGCTTGAATTTACAAGGTTTAGTGCTTTGTTGGCCCATGATAAAACTAGGGGATAAAAAATACCATTTATCAACACAATTAGTGGGTAGAATAAGTGCAGAAGATAATGCACAAGGTGGCACACCACAAGCAAGCCCATCAAATCACACAGGCTTTTTTGATAGAGCAATAGTAATAGCTGATGATACGGAAAAAGAAGTATGGTTAAGCCTTGAAAATGCCAATTATCTAAACTCACAAGGTATAGTAACGGTTTTAAATTTTGATGGTGGTTGGCGAATTTGGGGTAATAGAACAGCAACCTATCCAAGTGTTACAGATCCAAAAGATAGCTATATTTGTTGTCGCCGTTTCTTTAACTGGTATACAGCACGTTTTATTTTAACGTATTTCCAAAAAGTGGATCAACCCATGACAAAGCGTCTTATAAAAACCATTACCCAATCAGCTCAACTTGATTTAGATGGTTTTACCTCTCGTGAAGTAATTTTAGGTGGTAAAATACAGTTTTTAGAAGATGAAAATCCTATTACAGATTTAATGAATGGTTTACTTCGTTTTCATATTAGTATGTTGCTCCCAATGCCAGCAGAAGCTATTGAGGGTATTTTTGAGCTTGACCCTCAATATTTACAAGAACTTTTTAGTGCATAGGTGAGAATATGATAAAAAATTTACCAGAACAAAATATTGCATTTCGTATGTATGCAAATGGGAAAGATTTATTAGGGATAGCCAATGTAGAATTGCCAGAACTTCCTAGTATGACAGAAACAATAGCAGGAACAGGCATAGCAGGGGAATATGAATCCCCAGCACTTGGCTCTTTTTCTTCCATGAGTGTAAAACTAAAATGGATAAACCAAACAGAGGAATTTATTAACCTTGTAAATCCGCTTATTCCTTTGCAATTAGAGTGTAGAGCAAGCCAACAAAGAGCTAATCAATTAACAGGTTCAAAAATACCCGTGCCAGTTTTAATTACCATTTGGGGGTCTGTAAAATCTTCTTCTTTAGGTAGTTTGGAAACAGGGAAGAAAGGCGATAATGAAACAGAAATTGAAGTTATGCGTCTTTATCATGAAATAGCAGGGGAACAACAATTACTTATTGATAAAGCAAATATGATTTTTGCAGTAAAAGGAATTGATGTATTATTGCCAGTTCGTATGAATTTAGGCTTAGCATTTTAAAAAAGAATAAGAAAAGGATAAAAAATGAAAGTAACATTGCATACAGGCATTAAAAGAAATGGTGCATATATAAAAGAACTTGAAATGCCAGAAATAATTACCGTAGGTATGGAAGAAGATGCCTTTGATATGTGCTTAAATTTAGGTAAAGCAAATAATCTTCTTTCAGCAGAAATTTGCACCTTAGCTGTTCTTACAGGTTCAAATTATGATGAAATCCGTAATTTACCTATTTATGATATTAGTATGTTACGGGAAAAATATCATTTTTTGTTGCAAGCTCCGAAGAAAGAGCCAATACCAGAACAAATAGACAAACAGCCTTTAATGCCAGAACAAGCTTAACTTTGCTTCGTAAAGCAAAAATAGAATTTTCCATACAGCTTCATACGGGAGTAATGGAGCTTAGGAAAATGGCAAGTAATGAATTTATGCAATATATTGATTTATTAATAGAAAGAAACAAAAAAGGATAAAACATGAGCAAGGAAGTCAGCTATAATTTTTCATTAGGTGCAAATTTATCTCCCACTTTTCGGGCAGCAATAACAGGAGCAAATAATAGGCTTAGCGGACTTTCTGCTCATATTCAAAAATTAGAAAGTTCTAATATTAATAAATTAGGCTCTAGTTTTATGGCACAAAAAGAGCAAGTATCTATTCTTTCTAAGGAATTATATGATGTACGCATAAAACTTAATTCCTTACAAAAACAATCAAAAGGAGCAGGAAAAGATACAGAAATTTTTTCTTTACAAGTAAAACAAGCAGAACAAAAAGTACAATCCTTGCAATATGCTTTAGATAAAAATATTCAAGGATATAAAAATACCATAGCACAAATAAAAAATGCTCATGGTTCAGTGCATAGTTTAGCACAAGAATATGCTCTTTTGTCGCAAAATATTGAAAAAGCCCATGCAAGACAAAATAAAATACAAACTATAAAAACCCAAAAGGAAAATTTAAGAGCAAAGGGAAATAGTGCAAACAGCACTCCCAATGATGGCATTATCAGTCCCTATTAAACAAGCCGTAAGTTTTGAGGCATCAATGGCAGATGTAGCAAAAACAATGGACGGCATGAGAGATGATGATGGTAATTTAACAGAACAATATTATGCAATGGAACAAGCTGTAAAAGATATGGCACGTACTATTCCTATGGCACATGAGGAATTAGCAGGTTTATTTGCAGCAGCAGGGCAACAAGGTCTTACAGATTTAGGAGAAATACAAGAATTTGTAGGAATGTCGGCTCAAATGGCAGTGGCTTTTGGTATGAATCAGGAAGAAGCAGCAGATGCTATTGGTGGTTATCGTGCTGCTCTTGGTTTATCGTTTAAAGATACTCGCACCATGCTAGATTTAATGAATCAATACGCAAATACAACAACAGCGTCAGAAAAAGATATTGCCGAAGTAGTAAGAAGAATAGGTTCACTAGGGCAACAAGCAGGCGTAACCGTAAAGCCTATGACTGCTTTATCTGCTACTTTGGTATCTATGAAAATTCCTCCAGAAGAAGCAGCAACAGGGATAAAGAATTTTTTATTAACTATGGTAGCAGGCAGGGCAGCCACAAAAGCTCAAACAGAAGAATTTAAGCGTTTAGGTTTTAATGCCGTAGAAATGGCAGAAGCCATGCAAAAAGATGCCCCCACAGCTATTATGACTTTGTTAAAAACAATTAAAAAACTTCCAGAAGCAGAACGAATTTCAAGTTTAACCACACTTTTTGGAAGCCAAGCTTTGCCAGCAATAGCACCCTTATTAGGGCAATTAGATTTAGTATCGCAAAATTTAGGTATTTCAGCAGATGAAACACAGTATGCAGGAGCAATGCAAAAAGAATTTGAATCAAGAACAAATACAACACAAGCAAAAATGCAATTATTCTCCAATAAATTAAAAGAAGCTTCTATAAATTTAGGTTCTGCATTATTACCAACATTAAATGAAACAATGGATACTTTTTCCCCATTAATTACAAGTGTATCAAGTTATGTAAAGGAAAATCCAGCTCTTATTAAATATACCTTAGGAACAGCAGGAGTAATGCTTGCGTGTAAAATGGCATTTTTAGCAACGCGTTATGCTGTCAATGGTTTAGTAACTACCTATAAAATAGCACAAGGAGCTAAGCTTGCTTTTGTAGCAGTAACAAAGAAAGAAACCTATTCTTTAATAGCCCAAAAAGTAGCACAAGGAGCAAATACCGTAGTAACACTAGCAGGAGCAGGAGTAAAAAAAGCCTATGCTCTTGCAAGCATGACAGTAAGTGGAGCAGTGTCTCTTGTAACTATGTTGTTAAAAAAGAATACATACTCCCTAATTGCCCAAAAAGTAGCCATGCTAAGAGGGGTAACAGCAACAAAAGCTGTAACAGCAGCACAAAAATTATTTAATATAGTTTTGGGTAATAATCCTATTGGATATGTTATTAGAGGTGTAAGCTTATTAGTTGGTGGTATGTATGCCCTTTATCAAACGTGCGAACCAGTGCAAAAAGCTTTTGACGCTGTTTTTAGTGCCATAGGTTCTTCGCTACAATGGTTGTGGGATAAATTTATACTGTTATATAAAAAAGGGCGTGCTGTATTAGAATTTTTAGGCTTAGTAGATGAGGAAAAAGAGGAAATAGATTTTTCCATGCCAACAGCCCAAAATGCAGCTCAAAATATGGCTAATTCAGCAGAGCAAAAGCAAAATACAAAAATACAATTAGATGAAAGTAGCTTTGGTTTTGCAATGCAATATGCCTATATGGCAGAGCAAGAAAAAACAGAAAATAAAAAAGCAGTACCAACAGCAAGCAATATTATAAGTGAAAATAATAAGGTATCTCCAACGCAGTATGCAGTGCCAGATTATGATAGTTTTTCAGAAACAACAGCAGTAACAAATGCCATAACAAATGAAAATTACACTTCGCAAAAGAATTATCCAAAAGAACAAACGGCAATAACTATTCCAATGCATTTTGATATAAAGGCAATAGATCAAGCAGAATTTTCAAAAGGTATGGAAAAAGAACGTCCACGAATAGAAAAAATAGTCCGTGAAGTATTAGAAAAATGTAAACATCAAGAAGCGAGGGTAAGCTTTGCAAACTAAAACAAATCAAGGCATAGCTTGGGATAGCCTTGCAAAGAAAGAATATGGTTCAGAGTATCAAATGGATATACTTTTAACGCATAATGCAAATCAAATAGATACCTTACTTTTTTCAGGGAATATTGTATTAAGCGTTCCTAACGTAGAAAAATCAGCAATAAAAGTTCCAGCAGTGTGGGAATAATATGCAAAGAACACGTAGAGCGTATGTAAAGGCTTTATATAAAAATAAAGCACTTACAAAAGACATAACAAATCTTATAAAAAATGTTTCTTTTTCGGAAAAAATAGACGGCAAATCTGATGATATAAGCTTTTCTTTTGCTAATAGAAATAATGATTTTATTTATCAAATATTTTTACCCGAGCGAGGGGATATATTAGTTCCGACCTTTGTTTTTGAGAACTGGTTTGAGGACGGGGATATATACGAAATAGCGTTAGGGGAGTTACAAGTAGACGAAGTAGAGCTTGAAAAATCAGTAAGTACAGAACAAATACATATAAAAGCCGTGCCAACAATGATAAATTCCAATGTAGCAGGGCAAAAGAAAACAAGAGCTTGGCAAAATACTAATTTGCAAAACGTGGCAAAGGATATAGCCAAAGATCAGCAAATAGACTTAGTGTATAAAGCAAAAGATATAGCCCTTGCAAATGTAGAGCAAAAGCAAGAAAGCGACCTTGTTTTTTTATCTAAGCTTTGCACAAAAAACGGGTGTAGATTAAAAATAGCAGATAATAAAATCATTATTTTAGAAAGTGTAGGTTTTGATAAAAAAAATGCTCTTGTGTTACATTTAGACAATATATCGCAATATAGGGTTTGTGTGCAAAGTCAAGATGTATATAGGGGAGTAAGTTTAAAATATCATGACCCATTAAAAGAAGATCCCATTCATTATGAATATATTCCAGATAATGCCCCAAAAGTTGGCAAGATTTTAGAAATAAATGAAAAAGTAGAAAATTTAGCACAAGCCGAACAAATAGCAAAAGCAAGGTTACGAGAAAAAAATGCAAAACAAATAGAAGTAGATGTAACGCTTTTCCCAAATCCCCTAATCAGAGCAGGGACTAATATTACTTTTGCAGATTTTCCGTATCAAGAAACAAATTTTACGGTAAAAGAAATCAATTTTTCTTTTTCAGAAAATGCCCTTAGTCAATCAGCAAAATTAACCCAATGCTTACAATATTAAAGGATTTTTTATGAGTTTAGAAGATAAAGTAAATGAACTTATTAGGCATGGAATAGTAGTAAAAAGAGATGAACAAAATATGCGTGTTTGCGTTAATTTTTCTGATACAGTAACAAAACCTCTCACTACTAATTGGCTTCCTGTTTTACTTCCTCGTGCTAATGGTGATTGCTATTATGATTTACCCGATATAGGCGACAAAGTTCTTTGTTTATTTTTACCAAATGGTATTGATACAGGTTTTGTGCTTGGTTCTTTTTATGGAGAAAATAAAAGCCCTATAACAAATGGGGATATTTATTTCCATAAATTCAAAGACGGTACGTATTTAGAATATAATAGAAAAGAACATAAATTAATAGCGTCTTGTGTTGGAGATGTGGAATTATCTGCACAAAAAAATATCAGCATAACAGCACAAAATGTTAATATTGTTGCACAAGATACAGTTTCTATTTTAGGAAAAAAAGTAACTATTCAAGGATAGGAGTAAACCATGCCACCAATTACACGAGTAGGGGACTTATCCACAGGACACGATGATTGCTCCGCAGTACCAGCAGTAACAGGAGCAAGTAATGTTTTAGTAAATGGTCAACTAGTAGTTTGCGTTGGGGATAGTTATGCACCACATGGTTGTATACATCACCCAAGCCATGCAGGGCATTTAATAGAAGGTGCACCAAGCTTTTTTATTAATGGTAAAGCAGTGGGTAGAGTAGGAGATGCTATAAGTTGTGGGCAAAAAGTAGCAGAAGGAGCAAGTTTTTGTATTGTTGGCAATGGTAATGAACAAAAGCTAAATAAAGCCATAGCAGAACGTAATGAAAAAGTAACAAAATATATACGCAGTAGAGAAGATGATATTTTTTATTGCTTACCTCGTATAGCTGAAGCAATGGCAGTCTATGAAGATGAACAAAAAGATTGTCAAGGCTGGCTCTATTTAAGAGATATGTTTTATAAATGGCTAGCAGGTAATGCCAATGATGACCCAAAAAAAAATCCTGATCCTTTTTGGGTGGATATAGATTGGGTTTTGAGTTTTAGAAATGCCAAAGAAAAATGGAATGAAGCTATAAAAGAAAAAATTTTAAATGAAAAAGGTTATAATGAAATAAAAAAACAATTAAAAGAATTAGGATATATAAAAGAAAAAAGAACAGATTTTGATTTTATTAATATTCCTTATAATGAATGGGATAAAAAACATTATCAGCATATTGCAATCAATTATGATTTAGATGGAATTTTATCACAAGTATTATTTAAATATACAGGATTATTTATAGCATTAGCAGATTTTACGTTTAAATTTTTAGCAAAAGGTAAAATTAATTATTTAGATAATGATTTTACTATTGAAATAGAACAAGTCGCAGGTTTTGTATATGATATTTTTAATTTTGACGGTGATGCTAAATTAGGTTATTGGAGTTGTAAAGATAAAAAGTTTTCTAATGTTCCAAAATTTGATATATCAATTTCAAATGTAAAACTTGTAGATAATAG
>JAHHTE010000119.1 GCA_020024815.1 Mailhella sp. | reverse complement strand
AGATACAACTATCCAATATAGCTAAATAAATACATTTTTAATTTGAGAAAAAAATTTTTTACTAATCACATAAAATAGGCAAACTTATTGAAATAAATTTCAATAAGTTTGCCTGATTGAGAGGGTGTGGGGGAAATCATTTCCCCCACAAAAAAAGAAAAAATTATTTCTCTTCACTCATACCGGGAAAATATTCTAAAGGTATTTGTTCTATAAAATCATCAAGGGTATTACGTGTCCATTTCATAGTTTGATAATAGCTATTATCTGTTAACAGTACAGAAGAAGAAAGAAAATAAATTTGGCTATTATTAATAAAAGGATAATGAGACATAAAAAATGCCATATTATGCCCTTCGCTTAAATGCAAATTCATCATTAAACTATATTTATGATCTAATGCACCTAAATTTTTTTTATAATTTATATAAACACTTTTTCCTTTGATAAAATATTCATACATTTTTTCTTCCCATTTTTTTCTTTCTTTAGGAGCTGGAGGCTCTACTGTTGGATAACTTTCATAAACAGCCTCTAACCCTTCACAAACAAAAGAAAGTTGTAATTTTTGCAAAGGAATACGTTTATGTAAAATTTGTGGCATACGATAAAAATATATAATATTTAATACATTATCATAGTGATTTCTTTCAATTTCTTGTCTTGCAATACGAGGAAGATACACTTCTAATAATTCTGCATTAGTAGGAATTTGTTTTTTTACTTCTTCAAAAAAAGCAGGATATTCATCTTTAACAGGAAAAAAATCTAAAACTTTTGCTTTAAAAATTTTTTTTAATTCTTTTTCTGTATCAATAAGAATAATAGGTTCTTGATTTTCTTCCTCAACAACTTTTTTTCTTGCTGCCAAGCTATAATCAGGACTTATAAACAAACAAGTTAAACTTAATAAAAACATAAAAGAAATTTTCATATTTTTCTTTTCCAATTTTTTATTCAAAAATACTTTAAAAGAATGTAAAATAAAAGGCACAAGAGAGCAAGAAACAAAAAAAGGAATTTTTATGTTATCGCACAGTCAAGAATGGTTAGACTCTTTATTAGCACAAAAAGGTTTTTCAGAACATACTTTTTCAGCCTATAAACAAGATCTTGAAACGCTAGATTTTTTCTTAACACAAAGCAAAATTTCTTTAAATGATATTGATGAAGATTATTTATTATTATTTTCTGCTTTTTTAAGTAAACGTGGTGATAGTAAAAGAACCATTGCAAGACGACTTTCTTGTATTCGTCAATTTTTTTCATGGCTTTTTGAAGAAGAATATATCAAAGAAAATCCAGCTGAATTATTAGATACACCCAAAATTCCTTTATATTTACCCGAAGTTCTAAGTTTACAAGAAATTCAAAACTTACTCTCAAGTCCTGATCTTACAACAAAATTAGGAAAACGTGATCAGGCTATTTTACATTTACTTTATGCTTCTGGGCTTCGTGTCAGTGAACTTATTAATGTTTTGCCAACAGATATAGATTTCCAACGTGGAATTATACGAGTTTTTGGTAAAGGAAAAAAAGAAAGACTTATTCCTATCCATTTTTTAGCATTAAAAATTCTTACTGATTATTTACAAAATACTCGATCACTTTTTATAAAAGAAGGTGAAAAAGAAGATTCTAATCTTTTTCTTAATCGTTCAGGAAAAAAACTAACACGTCAAGCAATTTGGAAACTTATAAAACGTTATACAATAATAGCAAAAATAAAAGGTATTGTTTCTCCCCATACCTTACGACATAGTTTTGCAACACACTTATTAGAAGGAGGAGCAGATTTACGCACAGTCCAAGTTTTATTAGGCCATAGTGATTTAGCAGCAACAGAACTATACACTCATATTTGCCAAAGTAAAATTCAAGAAATATATGAACACGCTCATCCTCGCTGCAATCCAAAAGATTAAATTCTTTTCTTTATAATATTTTTATTATTTCTTTGGGGGAAATGATTTCCCCCAAGCCCCCTCAATCAAACAAATATTAATAAAAGTCTTTTCACCAAAAATAAAAAAATTATTTATTTTCACATATAAAAAAAGATAACAGCTCTTTTATAAATAAAAGAGCTGTTAGTTTAAAATATGTTGATTAGATTAAAAAGTTTTGAGGGAAGAGCTTCAGAGAGGAACTTTTTCAAAAGTTCTCCTCTCAAAAAAAATAAAAATGAAATAAAAATAAAAAAAACTTATAATTTTTCTGCTTTTCTTGCTCTATTCATTAATACCACAAGTCCTTCTTGAGGTGTTAATTCTCCTGACAAAATTCTTTCCATAACAAAAACAATAGGCATATCTACTTCAAGACTTCTTGCTAAAGCACTTACAGCTTTTGTAGTAGGAACACCCTCTGCCACAGAATTCATACTTGCAATAATATCTTCTAATTTTTCACCTTTTCCAAGTCTAAGACCTACTTGTCTATTTCGTGATAAATCACCATTACAAGTAAGGGATAAATCGCCAAGCCCTGAAAGTCCCATAAAGGTTTCATAAAAAGCACCCATTGCCATACCAAGTCTTGACATTTCCGCCAAGCCTCGAGTTACAAGAGCTGCTCTTGCGTTATCACCATATCCTAATCCATCTACAATACCAGCACCTATTGCATAAATATTTTTTACAGCTCCACCAAGTTCAACACCAAGAACATCAGTTGTGGAATAACAACGAAAATAAGGTGTTGCAAAAATATCGCGAATTTGTGCTGCTCTGTTTTCATCAGAACAGGCAAGTACACAAGCTGTTGGTAAATTTAAAGCAACTTCTTTTGCAAATGATGGTCCAGATAAAGCAGCATATCGAGTGGAATCATCTTCTAAACCAAAAATTTTTGGTACAACCATTGAAAGAGGTAAAAGTCTATCTAAAACTATCCCTTTTGCAACATTAATAAGGGTTGTTAATTCACCAAAATAAGGTTTAAATTGTGGTAATAATTCTGCTTGTTTTTGACAAGGCAAGGCAATTACCCAATAATTACATTCACGCAAGACTTCAGGATTTTTTGTTGCTTTTATTTTTTCAGATAAATAAATATTAGGCAAGTAACGTGGATTTTCATGGCGAGTATTCATTGCTTCAATAACTTTTTCATCTCGCATAACTTGAAATACATCATTTCCTGCCTCTGCAAGAATTTGGGCTAAAGCTGTCCCAAAACTTCCACCACCAATAACAGCAACACTCATATTCTACTCCGATCAAAAGCTCTCTTATTTCTTAAAATAGGCATTTGCTTCTGCATAAACAAAAGAATGTTTTAAAATACGATCTGTTTCACCACGTTTTAATTCTTCTGCCATTGCAAGCACATGGTTATATGCACTACGAGCAGGCCCAGAACCAATACTTAATCTTCTAACACCAACAGAACGCAATGCTTCAATATCACTTGTTGCAGGAGTTAATAAAATATTAATTGGTGCATCAACTTCTTTTATAAGAATTTTGAGGCTTTCCATTGGCACTGCACCAGGATAAAAAATACAATCAGCCCCAGCATCGCGAAAAGCTTTACCACGTTCAAGAGCAACTTTTAATTTATATTCTTCATCTCCAATATTATGCCAATATGTGCAAGTTCTAGCATTAATAACAAAATCAAGAGAAAGCTCTTTTTTTAATGCAACTAATGCACGAATTTTAGCTAAAAAATCATCTAAATTATCAAGAGTTTTATCTTGTCTACCGTCTTCAATATTAAATCCAACTACACCAACATCTAAAAGACTTCTTGCATTTGCTTTTACTTTTTCAATATTATCAGCAAAACCACGTTCAATATCTGCACTTACGGGAATATCCACACGACGAGTCATACAAGAAACACCATAAACTAAATCTTCAAACAGCATATTTTGCCCGTCAGCATACCCTTGTGCTAAAGCCATTCCTTGACTTGATGTTCCAATAGCTTGAAAACCTTCTTTTTTAAATATATATGCAGATCCAGCGTCCCAAGCATTTGCAAGAATAAACATAGAATTATTATTATGCATATTCATAAATTTTTTTGCAAGATCTCTTTGTTTATCTGTAATCATTGTATATCCTTTATATTTTTCTCTAAACTAAGCAATGCTCGTTTTATTTCAATGCCCCCAGCATAACCTTGTAAATTACCTAAACTAGCAATAACTCTATGACATGGGACAACTATTGACCAAGGATTATTATGACAAGCCATTCCAACTGCTCGCACAGCCTTAGGATTTTCAATTCTATATGCAAGCTCCTTATAGCTTATACTTGAACCATAAGGAATAGTTAAAAGCTCTTTCCAAACTTTCTTTTGAAAATCTGTACCTTGTATATTTTCTTGTTCATCACATAATGCAATTTTAAAAGTAAAAATCTTTCTTTTTCCCATAAAAAATTCTGCAAATTCACAAAAAACTTTTTTTGCAAAATCATCTAATAATCCCAAAGAAATATTTTTTCCCTTTTGCACATAATGAATTTTATACACTAAATTATTTTGATAAGCAATTTCTAAAACAAAATCATATTGCATAAATCCATAAGACAAACAAAACGATTGCTGTGCTATTTTCATTACTAACCTTATACATTTTAGATAGTTATTGTTATTTTTCCATTAGCTAATTCCCACAAATAAAAAGAAGCAATAGAACCATAAGGACTAAATTTTTCCTGATAATATACAAAATCTTTTTTGCTAATCTGTTCTAATCCATACAAAAGACATAATCCTTTTTTTATTCCAAAATCACCAAAACTTAAAATATTTTTTCTTTGCAAACAAAAAAGCAAAAACATTTCTGCTGACCATTGCCCTATTCCATTTAATTTAACTAAATCTTTTATAATTTCTTTATCTTCCATTATTGACCAATGACTTGGAATAAGTTTCTTTTCTGCAAAAGCTTGAGCTATTAAAAAAATATTTTCTGCCTTTTTCATGCTCATACCACAAGCCTTTATTTGCTCAAGGGATAAAGATAATACATTTGAATAGGAAAGTTCATGATTATTAACAGAATTTTTTAAACGTGAGAAAATTGTAAAAGCAGCTTTATTTGATACTTGTTGTCCAATAATACTTGAAATAAGAGCAATAAAAGGATCTGGTTCAACTTCTCTACTAATTTTACCACATTGCTCTATTAATAATGCTAATTTTTTATCTTTTGCTTTTAATGATAATAGTTCTTCATCTGTGTATGTAAAATACATAATTTCCTCACACCAAACAAAATAATAAAAATTTACTATTGTATAAAAAAACTATAAGACTATTTTTATTACTTAGCAAATTTTTCTATTTTTATATAATCATATTTTTAAATAATGTTATCTTTTTGAGAAAATAATTTGAAAAAATTCCCTTCTCAAACTCTCTCCTCAAAACTTTTTACATAGCAGTTCTTTATAATACAAAAAAACATAACTACTAAATAATTCGTATTAAAACATAGTATAAAATAAAAATACTATTCATATTATAACTATTGAGAAAAAATATAAAAAAGCATACTCTTTTTTCAATTCATTAAACAAGGAAAATATATGTTAACATATTTTTTACTTTATGGTCTTTTTGGTGCTTTTGCTGGTATTTTAGCTGGGCTTTTAGGCATTGGTGGTGGACTTATTATTGTTCCAATTCTTACTTTCATGTTTAATTTACAAAACTTTCCTCAAGAACATATTATGCATTTAGCTTTAGGAACATCATTAGCAAGCATTATATTTACTTCTTGCTCTAGTGCTTATAGCCATCACAAGCATGGTGCAGTTAATTGGGATATTGTAAAAAAAATTAGCTTAGGAATAATTATCGGTACATATTGCGGTTCTTATCTTGCTTCCAAAATTCCAGCTCATGTTTTACAAATTATTTTTTCTTGTTTTATTTTTTATGTTTCTTCACAAATGTTTTTTGGCAAAAAAAATCTTGGAACAAAAGAAATGCCAAAAACCTTTGGTTTAAGTATTACAGGATTAATTATTGGTTCTATTTCTAGCCTTGTAGGTATTGGAGGTGGAACACTCTCTGTCCCATTCATGCTTTGGCATAGTGTAGAAATGCGTAAAGCTATTGCTACTTCTGCTGCTATTGGTATTCCTATTGCTGTATCTGGTTGTATTGGTTATTTAATTAATGGATTTTCTGCTACAAATTTACCACAATATGCATATGGTTATATTTATGTTCCTGCTCTCATTGGACTTGTGCTTTGTAGTATGCTAACTGCTCCTATTGGTGCTCATTTTACCCACACACTTCCAGTTGCAAAAATAAAAAAATTCTTTGCTTGTTTACTTATTATTGTTGGTATCAGAATGTTATATTCTGCTCTTTATTAAAAATATGGGGAAAACTCTTTATAAAAAGTTTTCCCCATAAACACCTTTCAAAAATTTTTATTCAGCATAACGTTTATATAAAAATAATTTCATAAAATAAATTATTTTTATTTTATGAAAATAATAA
>JAHHTE010000118.1 GCA_020024815.1 Mailhella sp. | reverse complement strand
GTTTTGTAAAGGGGTTTTAGGGGGAGAAACTTTTTCAAAAGTTTTCCCCCTAAACAATAATACATTATTTCAAATGAATTTCAATCTTTGTTTGATATTCTTGTTCTAATTCGCTTAATCTATCACGTTTTTTATTAAGTAAATAAAAAGCTATTTCTTGCTCAACATGATGAACATAGGTAGAAGGAACATTTTTTCCTGCTAATTTACTCTTTATTTCTCGTAAAATAGCCTGTGCTTGCCATTCTAAATTTCGTCTAAAACCAGTCCCTCTACAATGAGGGCAAGGTTCAGAACTAATAGAAATTACACTTGACCCTGTTCTTTGTCGAACTAATTCTAATAAACCAAAACTACTTAATTTGCCAATATCGTGTCTTGCTCTATCACGTTTCATAGCTTCATGCAAAGCTTTTTCTATTTCTCTGCAATGATTTTTATCACGCATTTCAATAAAATCTATAACAATTTGTCCACCAATATCACGAAGGCGTAAATGCCGTGCAATAGCTTCCACTGCTTCCATATTAGTGCGATAAACCATTGCTTCAAAATTAGTTTTTCCTTGACTCTTACCAGAGTTAATATCAATGGCAAGTAATGCCTCTGTTTGATCAAAAACAAGACGCCCACCAGAAGGAAGATTTACTTCACGCTTTGTTACTTCTTCTAATTGACGAGCAATATTAAAACGTTCCCAAAGGCTTACTCTTGAATCTTCGTGTATATGAAGAATATCATTGCTTTTTGGAAAAACAACTTTCATTATATCTTTAACACTTTTTTCAACTTCTTTTGAATCAACCCAAATCTCATGAATATCTTCATTCAAATAATCTCGTACAGCACGTGAAGATAAATCAGCCTCTTGATATACAAGACTTGGAGCTGGAAGTTTTTGAACTTGTTTTTGAATATTTTTCCAAGTACGCTTAAGAACTTGTAAATCTTTTTGAATATTAGTTTTACTTGCTCCCTCACTTGCAGTACGAATAATAACCCCCATATTTTCACCTGGTTTTATTCCACTAAGTAAAGCTCTTAAACGCTGTCTTTCTTCATTATCTTCTACTTTACGAGAAACTCCAATTTGCTCTTGCCCTGGAGTAAGAACAATAAATCGCCCAGCAAGAGAAATCCAAGTAGTTAAAAATGCACCTTTTGATCCATTAGGTTCTTTCACTACTTGTACTAAAACTTCTTGTCCAACTTTTAAAACTTTTTGAATTGGAGGATATTTTCCTTGACTTTCATCAAAAGGAGTTAACCAATAATCAGGATGAACTTCATCTATTTGTAAAAATCCATTTTTACCACAACCAAAATTTACAAAAGCAGCTTGTAAATTGGTATCTACATTATTAATTACACCTTTATAAATATTACCACGAATTTTACTTTGATGAACCATTTCCACAAAATATTCAGAAACAATTCCATTTTCAGTAATAACAACTTCAACTTGTTCGTCTGGCACTGTACTTACATAAAGAACACGATGTTTTTTTTCTTTAGTTTCTATTATCTCTTTTTTAGCTTGCTTATTTTTTGCTTTTATATTTTGACGTATATTTTCTTCTGCTTCAATACGAGCAAGCTCACCATCTTCAACAATAGGAGAACTTTCAAAATCACTAGCTAACACATTTTCTTGTGCTTTAACTTTCTTTTTTCTACCTCTTTTACGTGCTTTTTTTACAGTTTTTTCTGTTTCTGTAACAAGAGGTAAAACAGCATCAGGAATAGGAGCTTCACTTATTACACCTAAAACACCTAAACCTGCTTGCTCACCAGCACTACTTAACGTTTCTTCCCCTAAATATGGAGCAATACCATTTGTTCCTGCTACAAAATCCGCATTTTCTTTATTTTTCTTTTTTCTTCCACGCTTACGAGGTTTAAATTCTTTTTTGGCTACTTCTACTTTTTCTTGAACTATATCAACTTGTTCTACATTCTTTAACTTATTTTCAACAGTAGCAAGAACTCCTGATTCGTACGCAACAAGTTCTTTCTTACCAACAGCTACAATTTCTTTACTACCAATTTCAGAAGGTAATGTTGCACTTGAATCATGACTAATAAGAGCTTTATTTTCCCCAACCTCTAAAGATAATCGTTTACTTTCTTCTAAAGCCAATGGTGCTTGATTTTCTTTTTTTGAAAGAGTGCCGCGTTTTCTTCCACGAGCATGAGCTGGAGCAGAAATTTTTTCAACAGAATTATCTTTATTACTCTTAGGTTTTCTACCCCGTTTATTATTTGTTTGCTTATTTTTTTCTATATTTTCTTCTTTTTTTTCTATACTTATATTTTCTACAAGAGTATTTTCTTTTACAGAAATTTTCTTTTCAAGATTTTTTTTCGGACGACCACGTCTTTTTACAGTAGCTTCCTCTTGTTTAACTGCATTTTGTTTTACTTCTTGAGGAGAACTTTCTTTTATATTTTTTTTTACTACTTGCTCTGTGGCATTCTTCTTAGGACGTCCACGTCTTTTCTTTTCTACTTCCATAAAAATTCCTATAAGTTAAATGAACACAATGTAAACACAGGTGTATTGCTTAATAGTAATTTACCATAATAACCTGAAGCAAAATCTCCTAAATTATATACCTGCGTTTTTCCTATAACATCTTGTCCGCGAGCCTCATGTATATGCCCACAAACACAAAATTCAGGCTGATAACCTTTTAAAAATTCCAATAAAGCCTTACTTCCAACATGACTACCTTGTTTTAGTTGATCACAATGAGTCTTATAAGGAGGATTATGACTAACCAAAATAGTAAGCATCTCTTTTTTTTGCAATGCAAAAGTATTTAATACCTCTTGATAATATTCTTCTGAATATTCTGATTTTGTTCTAAAAGGTGTTGGCAAAGAACCACCAATACCCATGAGGCAAAAATCCTTACATCGCACTATTTTTTTATGTAAATTTATTTGTTGAATATCGAATAAACTATTGACATCAAAAGAATCTATATTTCCTATTTGAGCAAATATAATCTTATTATAATTATGTAAAATATCTAAAAATTGAAGAACTTCTTTTCTTGTTCCCACTCTTCCAATATCACCAGTAATCACAACACCTTGTGCTTTTTCAATGCTATCAATTTTATGTATTTGATGAAATTCTCCATGAATATCACCAAGAAAAATCCAAAAAGGAATATCTTCTTTATTCATAGTACATTTCCAATAATAAAGTCGTTATCAACATATTTACAAATTTCAAATAGCAGTTTATTAAGTATTTAAATTTTTATTAATTTACTTTTATTTTTTTTTCAAGAAAAAAATCAGGAATTTAGAATTTTTTTTATTTATTTTTATAGAGAGAATAATATGGATAAAAATCTTTTACGAAAAAAACTTATAAATAAACGAAAATTACTTCAAAATGATATAAAACTCTTTAATCATAATACATTACAATTACAAGAAAATATTATTAATAGTTCTTTATTTCAAACTGCAAATATACTTTGTAATTATGCTGCAACAACAACTGAAATACCAACCCAACATATTAGTGAACAAGCTTTTATTTTAAATAAGACAATTCTTTTTCCCCGTTGTGATAAACAACAAAAAGGAATTATGGATTTTTTTGTATGCAAAAACTTTCAAGATTTAGAAAATGGTTCTTATGGAATTTTAGAACCTAAAATTTCTTGCCAATATTATGATACAGAAAAACTTAACAATGTAAAAACTCTTATCCTAGTACCCGCCCTTGCTTTTACAAATAAAGGATATAGAATTGGTTATGGTCAAGGATTTTATGATAGATATTTAGCTAAAATTCCTCAAGCAATAAGCATAGGTATCACTCTCATAGCATTATTAGATGATGAAATACCTTTAGAACCTTGGGATTTACCAGTACATTATCTTGCAACAGAACAAGGAATTATTAATCTAAGATAATAGTTTTTATTCTTTTTTATTATACTATTTTTAATATATAATAAGTTGTAAAAAAGTATTATAATAACAAGAAAAGATTAATCATCTTACTATAATAAATATAATTAAAGTATATTATAGATTAAATTATTTTTTATTATTCTAATTTTTAATAAAAAATTATAAAAAAAGCCCTATTAAGGGCTTATTCTATTTTCATTTTTAAAAGCAAATCATCATAAACTTTTGTAATATGTTTCCCTAATAAATCAGTAGCAAGTTTCACATCTCCGTTTTGCATTGCATAATAAATATCTTGGTGATCGGATAATACCATATTCTCTTGCACATCCTCACAAGAACCATAGGAATTAAAATATCTTGTATAAATATTACAACGTAAGAAAATTCTTTTCCAAGCTTCAAGTAAATAACTATTATATGCCATTTTTACTAAAAATAAATGAAATGCTTCATCTATTTCTACAAATTTTTTTATATCATCATAACGCAATGCCATTACAGAATCTTCTAACATTCTATTTATAACAGACAATACATAATAATCATTTCTTTCTGTAACTATTCGCAATGCTTCAACTTCTAAAAGTTTACGAATACTAAAAACATTTTGTGCATCATCTGGATCTAATTGAGGAATATAACTTCCTTTTTTAGGAACTTTTCTTAAAATACCTTCAGAAACAAGACGATTCAAAGCAATACTTATTGGTGTTCTACTCATTCCAAAATCAACAGCAAGAGAACTCTCTAAAATAAAATCACCAGGTTTATATGATTGTTTAATCGTTTCAGTTATTAACCGATATGCTCGCTCCTCAGCATTAAGTTTTTCTTTAACATTAACCATAATAAAAAGTCCCATTATAAACTAAGTTGTATAAAATATATTAACTGCCCTTGCAGGGCAAACACTACCTTTTCATTTATATAATGTCAATGCATGCAACAAATACTTTTTAATGAATTTCTTGCAATATAAAAAATTTTATATATATTATGAGCATAGGAACAATTATGAAAATTTTACATACATCTGATTGGCATATAGGCAGTACGTTATACGGAAAACGAAGATATGATGAATATCAACAATTTCTAACATGGCTTATTAATTATATTAATGATAATTCTATTGATGTTTTACTTATTGCTGGTGATATTTTTGATACAGCTCTACCAAGTAATACAGCACAAAAAATGTATTATCAATTTCTTTGGAACTTAACCCAATCTTCTTGTAAACATATTGTAATTACAGGAGGAAATCATGATTCTGCTACTTTTTTAAATGCTCCAAAGGAATTATTGAAATCTCTTAATATTCATATTATTGGTGCAGTAACAGAAAATATTGAAGATGAAATAATTAATCTTAATATTAATAATGAAAAAATAACAATTTTAGCAGTGCCATATCTTCGTGAAAGAGATTTACGACAATATGAATTAGGCGAAAACTACGAAGATAGAAATAAAAAAATTATCACAGGAATAGAAAATCACTACCAACAATTATTAAATTTAGTTCAAGCAAACGAAAATCCTATTATTGCAATGGGACATTTATTTGTAGCTGGAAGCAAAACACAAAATGAAGATGGTGAACGTGAACTTTATATAGGTTCGCTTGCACAAATTGGAAGTAATATTTTTTCAGAAAAAATTGCTTATGTTGCCTTAGGACATATTCATTCAGCCCAAAAAATTAACAATCAAGAAAATATTCGTTATTCAGGCTCTCCTCTTGCCATGAGTTTTGCTGAACATAAACAAAATAAAAAAATGATTTTACTTGAAACCATTACCCCTAAACACACAAACTCTGTATTTAATATTTCAGAAATTAATATTCCTACTTTTCAAAATATTCTTAAGATTAAAGGAGATATTGAATTTCTAACAAATAAAATACATGAATTAAAACAAAATAATTCTTCAATATGGTTAGAAATTGAATATACAGGAAAAAATAAAATTTTAAATCTTAAAGAAACCATCTTTTCATTGATTGAAAATTCAAATGTAGAAGTTTTAAAATTAAAAAATCCCTACAACTACCCTGATTTTCTTACAAACAATGCCATAATACAAAATTTAGAAGAAACAAAACCAATAACAATTTTTGAGGAAAAACTAAAAGATACCTCTTTTACTGATGAACAAAAAAATTCTCTTATTCACTGTTTTAATGAAATTTTACAACAAGTACAAGATTCAGATATAAATGAGTAAAATATGAAAATTCTTTCTTTACAATTTAAAAATCTAAATTCTCTCTATGGTGAATGGAAAATAGATTTTACTAACAATACCTACCAACAAAATGGACTTTTTGTATTATCTGGTCCAACAGGAGCAGGAAAAACTACAATTTTAGATGCAATATGCCTTGCTCTTTATGGTCAAACCCCACGTATGGGAAAAATAACAAAAAATACCAATGAAATAATGAGTAAAAATACTGGTGAATGTTTTGCAGAAATAGTTTTTGAAATAAAAAATATTGCCTATGTATCTCGATTTGAACAAAGAAGAGCAAAAAACAGCCATGATGGAAATTTACAAGAAGCAAAACATTATGTTTCTGAATTAA
>JAHHTE010000117.1 GCA_020024815.1 Mailhella sp. | reverse complement strand
GTGTATAAATAACTTTTTTCAAGAATAATTTGAGATTGAACCTTTTCTGCTAATTGTTCCAATAAAGGTGTAATAATATTTTCTGCTAAAACTTGTTGTAATTCTAAAGGTAAAAAATTTTTATATATATCTTTTAACGTTTGCTTTTCTTTTATAGCATGATGAAACAATAACCAATCACTATTTTCAAAACCAATATGCCAAAGACTATTTTCAATTTTTATAGCAAAAATAATAGCTAATTCCCCTAGTTTTTTATCAAACAAAGGTAATAACGTAGCTTTTTTATTAGCAAAAGAAAAATCACATAATCTTTCATAAGCAAATAAAACATTTCCATATTTTGCTGTATATGGTGAAATTTTTTCAAATATTGCTAATGAATTATCTTTACTATACATAACAAACCTAATATATTATTATAATAAAATATTATATTTTTTCCTTTTAAAAAGCAAGTTATTATCTATTGTTATGCTAAAGTTATTCCAATTTTTAGAAATAAAGTTAAACCAATGAGTTATATTTTTTTATTATTATTTTCAATATACTATACTGCAAATCATATCTACTTATGCCAACATAATTTACATTACTGCAAAATAAATTGTAACAAAATTATTTAAAAATTTTCTTGCTACTACTTTATTGATAGTTTATATTTATACAAAAGGAAATTATATGCGTAATATTATTTATATTATCAGTTTTTGTATTATTCTATTAAATATTACTTTTAATGCTCACGCTATCCCTCTTAAACACTCTACTCAATCTAAATGGAGAATTATTTATGTTGAAGGTGGAAATTATGAAGAATATCATTCTACCCTTTTATCGTTAATAAAAGGACTTATGCAATTAGATCTTATAAAAAATATTCCTATTCCAAGTAATGATACGTTTACTTCAACCCAAGAAATTTGGGATTGGATAATAAAAAATACAGAAAGTAATATATTAGAATTTATTCCTAATGGTTATTATTCTGCTAACTGGAATGCTAATAAACGGATAACACAAAAACAAGATATTTTAGAAAGAATACAAAAACAAAATGATATTGATATTATTTTAGCCTTTGGAACATTTGCAGGAACAGATTTTGCCACTAATGAACATACTATTCCTACATTTGTTATGGCTGTTACAGATTCTGTTGAAGCAAATATTATAAAATCTGTTAATGATTCTGGTTTAAATCATGTGCATGCTTCAATAGAAACAGGACGTTATGAAAGGCAATTAACAACATTTTATGATATTTTTAAATTTAAAAAACTTGGTATTCCCTATGATAATAATATGGAAAGTAAAATAACAATTGCCTATAAACAATTAGAAAATGCCTCACAAAAACTTGGTTTTGAAATTGAATTATGTAATTTTGATAGTTTAGATACACAAGACAATGTACGTAAAAATCTTATAACATGTCTAAAAGATTTATCAAATAAAAGCGATGCTATTTACCTAACCATAAATTCAGGTATGCAATGGAATAAAATGACAGAAATTTTACAACCAATAATTTCTGCTGGTATTCCTACTTTTTCACAATTAGGAGTTAAAGAAACAGAACTTGGAGTTTTAATGAGCTTATCCCAACCAAGCTTTGACAGTGAAGGAGTAAATACTGCAACGGCAATAAAGGAAACAATTCAAGGAAAATTACCTAGAGAATGCAAACAAGAATATTCTGGGCCTCTAGGACTTGCTATTAACTTAAAAATGGCAATGCTTATTGGCTGGAATCCACCTTTTGAAATTTTAGCTGCTGTTGATAATATTTACCATAATATTAAAAACGAAATAAAATAAAAAAAAGCCATAGCGAAAAGCTATGGCTTTTTTTTTATACTATTTCTTCATGTACTTTAACAGCCTCATAATTTTGTCGAACTCCTAATGTTATTCCTGCAATTTCAAAAGGCTTTTCAAATTCATTATCATTTTTTTCTTGCGTTATTATTACTGTGCAAGCTTGCATATTACGTGATGAATTATCCATTGTCTTTTTTATTTGACTTGTAATTGCACCTTGTAAATTATTTGTATCTACATCATATTCATAACGAATTTTTATTTTTATTCCATCTTCTTTATGCTCTTTTGCATAATCTTTTAATGTTTGTATTTGTTCATCTGTAAGGCCATGCTTTTTACCAAAAAGATTAATCCCTAATGCTGTATCTTCTATCAAAGTATGTTCTTCATATAAGGCTGTTAGCTGATTATTGAAAATATCAGTTTGCCCTATAAGTTCTTTTTCCACACTATAACTATATGTTTTAGAGTTTTCTGTTGGCATTCCAAAAGCTTCAGCTGTACCAAGAGGTTTTTCTGCTAATTCTTTTACACTATCAGAAAGTTTTAATCCAATTTCTCCTGTTACAGTATAAGCACCTTTAAAATGCATTTCATTATGCTTTGTACCACGAACAGAATAATAAGAACCTTGACCACCAACTTCTACCCCAAAACCTAATTCAGCATAATCAAAATTAACTAATTTTGCTAAATTTACTTCTGCTTTTGCGGATAAGCCAGCACCCAATCCATAAGAAACATACGCATTTTTAGCATAAAATAAATCATATTTATCTGCTAAACGACTTAAAACTTTTGCTGTAAAAATTGCTGCATCAGCATCAAATTTGAATGTTAATGACAATAATCCCATTGCATTTGCATCAACTTTTACATTTGTTCCAATTCCTTCATGTACTTCAAATTCAGCACCTATTTCTCCAATAAATCCACTACCAAGCATAATAACAGGTTCATTATTAGCAGTACGTTGCAAAGAAAAAATATTTGCCATATCAATTCCAGCACTTACTGGCTCAATTTCAAGAGTTAATCCTGTTTTTCCATCAACATATATAGCTTGTCCACTATCTAATTCTTCTAAGATATTAATGCTACTTTTATATAATGTAACTAAATCTTGAATTTTACCTTCTGCTGATTTTAAAGGAATTGCATTTACAACTTCTTTTGCTTTATTAATTAATCCATTTACTTGTTGATTAATTTTTTCTTTTAAATCAAGAGAATGAAAAACAAGAGAATCTACCACAGAAGAAGCAACACTTTTATCTAAACCAAGCTCTGTAAAAATATTTTCCATATAGGGTTTAAATGAATTATATGTTTCTTGATCTGCAAAACCTTTTTGTTTTGTAGCAAAATCACTAAGCATACTAAAATAATCAGCATAACCAAATTCTAAGCACGCAAGCCCTAATGCTACTTTTTTACTGCTTTCTAATAAATTTTGATCATAATCAGAAAGTAATAATTTTCTTTCACTCTCAATATTTGTTCCAATAACTTGTGTTTTATCAGCAACATTTACTGTAAATAATTTATCCTTTGTATATAACTCGCCAACAGTTTGTAATAACTCATTATTTTTATTACGAATAGTTTTATTTAATGCTGAATCCAACGCACGTATATTATTATTTTGTGAATGTTTTTTTACAGCTACAACACTATCAGCCCATACTGTAAGAGGTTGAACTTCCGTACCTTTTAATTGCTCAAGAAGTTCTTTTTTTGCAATTATTTTTTCATTGGCATTTGTTTTTTCTGAAGTTAATATTAATAAATCATTTTTTAATTCATTACCTTGCTTATTTCGTTTTATAAAATTAACCGTAGATGTTTGAAATTTTTCTAAATCAACATATAAATGATTTGTAATTTCAAGACCTTCTAATGCTTTTATTTTTTCTTCATCAGCTAAACCAATAAGATTAATATACCCTTGAACAGTGCTATTTGCTCCAATATCTTTTAAAAATTCTTCTTGGCTTTGTTTATCTAGTTTATTTGATAACCCAAAATATGTGAAAATAAGTAAAGCATATTCAAAACTATTTTTTACTGAATCAGAAGCATTTAAAATAGCTTGTTTTATAATATAACTACTAGAAATATCACTTCTTTCTAAACCAAGTTTTGCTAGTTGAAAATCAGAAAGCTCTCCTATTTCTTTTGCTAAAAGACGTTGTAAAAGATTAAGAGAAGTTGCCAATGTTTCACCAGAAATCTTTTCTGGATTTGTTATATTTTGTGCTTTCATAAGAGCTTGAAACTCTTTTGTGCTAACTATACTTTCATATTCACCTGTTACTAAAGCATGAGCTAAATGCAAATCTTCTAATCGAGCATTATTTTGTGCCAATAAAGAACCTTGCATTTTTTTCTGTGCATGAGCTAATAAATCTGTTTTTGTAAAATTACCTAATGAATCAATACCAATTAATTGTTGAAATCCTTTATTCATCATTTGCGTTACAAAATCAAATTTTGCTTCATCATCAAAACTACGCAATGCAGAATAAAGCACTCGTGAATTTAATCCATAACTTGCAGCATATAAAACAGTTTTTGCAAGATTTGAATCAAACTTTGTATTAAAGATATTCATATTATGATTATCAATAAGTTGTTTTAATGTATCTTGTACTGTATCAGAAAATGCAGCAAGAAATTCTGGAACATTTTTAACTTGCTCATTTGTCAAAGAATGTTCAGTTTTATATAGTAAAAAACTTGTATTAATAAATAATCCTAAATAATTATTAAAGTTTTCTACTTTTTTATCACTTTGCATTAAAACTTCAACAGCTTCTTTCATTGCATCAAAATTAATTGTTGTTACATCAAATGTTGTTAATAATTTTTCCTCTTTCAATAATGGTTGTAAAAAGATATAAGAAGATAATGCAGAAAATTCAGAAATAATATTTTGGTTTGTTGTTATTTCTTTTATCATTATTTCCATATCGTCAAGACTAAGCCCAGAATGCGTAGCTTGTGTTAATACAGAACGCAATAATAATGAACGTTCTTCTTTAGTTAACTGTTCACTTTTTTTAAGATCCAACAAAGCACTAAACATATCTTCATTGGTAAGAAAAGAAACAACAGCATTACTAAAAGATGTTTTTGTTAATATTTCTACAATAGTATGTGCATTATCGTTATTAATTTTTTCTGTATTTCCTTGATTATTTGCAATAAATTCTTTGCAAAGTTCTACTTCTTTATTTTGTAATTCTTGCATAACTTTTTCTCTATCTTTTGCAAGCATTACCCTTTTTGAAAAAATATCAACAGAAGATAAAGCTGAATGCATAGTTTCTATTGAATAATTTTGCATTGCTGTTTTTACTTCATCTGCCACCTTTTCAGAAAATTTTTCAATAATAGATTTTGTAAAATCATTTCCCTTTTCATATAATGTTTCAAGAGAAGAAGAACTTTCATTACCTAATAAAAGATTTTGCAATAAATTATTTGTTTGCACTGTATCATATACAGGTACAAATCTTTCATTTGCAAAAGCCAAAGCACCAACACCAAAAATTGTTTCATTATGAACTTGTTGCATATCTTGCATTAATGTAGGATATGTAAAAGTTACAGAACCATTATCAGCAATATGCTCTAAATTTTCTTGTAATATTATTACTTGTTGCAAATTCTCCATTTTTGCTTTTACAAAATTTTGCATAGCAATAAAAGTATCTTGATTTGCATTATTTGTTTTTGTAGCTAATTTTTCAAGTAACGTATCAATAGTATCTAACAATTCAATGGAGTTTTCTTTAGTAATAGTTAAAGAAAATTGTTCAACTGCATTAGTAAGCTCTTGTAAATCTTGTGCATTTTGATTGTTATCTACATTTTGCTTTATAGCATTTAATAACAAGGTAGCAACAGCCATATCAGCAAATAATAAATCATGTGAAGAACGTAATCCATTATTATCATAATATAAATCAACAAGTTCAACACTACTTATTGTATCTTTATTTACTAAAGCTATTACAGCTTCTTTTACTGATACAGAAGCATTATTTTCTACAAAACTTGCTTCCATTGAATTTTGTTGCAAAATATTTGTAATTTGATTTGATTGCATATTACCAATATTCAAGGTTGTTAAAGCATCTTTAGCCATGTTAAGCAAAGAAGAATCTATTTCTTTTGTTTGCTTTACAGATGTATTTGTATTAATTGATTGTGTATTATGGATTAAAGAAATTGTATTCATATTTAAACCCTCATAGTTCCAAACATTCCAACATCAAATGTTTCGTTTAAAGGTTTTACTTTCATAATTACTTCTGTATTTGAAAAAATACTTTGTAAACTTTCCTGATAATTTTTAACTGTAAGTAAAAAATCTTGTATAGTTTCTTCCATTTTTACTTTTGAAAAATCACTATGATCTAACATTATTGATGCATAAATATTATCATCATCTGAAACACTTAATCGTATATTACTTGTTATAAATAAAGGTAAATTCATTTGTAACATTTTTTTATAATAAAGATTTTTCAATTCAATCTCTGTTGCATACACTCTACCTAAATGTGCATACATAAAAAGTTTTGCTTTTTCTTCTAAAAAATAAAAAAATATATTTACCCCATTTATTGTATTAATACTTAAATTTTCTTCATTAAGACTTTGTAATATATACCTATCTACTTGAGAAAAAAGTATATTAATTTCTTCTTTTATCATATTCTATCCTTATATTGTTTCTATCTAATATTACATATCTATTAGCAACAACTATTCCAT
>JAHHTE010000116.1 GCA_020024815.1 Mailhella sp. | reverse complement strand
GGGGAAATCATTTCCCCCAAAGAAAAAAATAATATTATAAAAAACTACATTATAAAAAAAATCCTTTTGTAAACAAAAGGATTATTGAATTAAAAATTTTTGAAAGGGGGTATAGGGGGAAAACTTTTTATAAAAAGTTCTCCCCCTAAAAAATAATTTTCTTATTTTATTAATTCTCGTACAGGTAATTTTTTGAATAATACACCTACGGCAATTGCAACTACTGTAAAGAATGTTGGAATAAAGAAAATACCTAATACAGTTGCAGTTACTGTACCAAAAAATACAGCTGTACCAACAGCTTTTTGACTAGCAGCACCAGCACCAGAAGCAAGTAAAAGAGGAACAACACCAAGACCAAAAGCTAAAGATGTCATAAGAATTGGTCTTAAACGAAGTCTTGCAGCTTCACTTGCAGCAGCTCTCAAGCTTTTTCCTTCTGTTTCCATAAGTTCTTTTGCAAACTCAACAACCATGATAGCGTTCTTTGCAGATAGCCCCATTGTTGCCAAAATACCTACTTGGAAATAAACGTCATTGGAAAGACCTGTTATAAATGTACCAATAACAGCACCAAGAACCCCAATAGGAATCATCAAAATAACAGAAAACGGAATACTCCAACTTTCATAAAGAGCAGCAAGAGCCAAGAAAATAACTAAAGCAGAAATTGCTAAAACAACGGTTGTCTGCCCTGCTGTTTCTTTTTCTTCATAACTCATACCTGTCCAGCTAATACCAAAACCACCGCCAAGCTTTTCAACTTCATCTTCCATGATTTTCATAGCTTCACCAGAACTTACACCCGGAACAGGTTCACCTTGTAATTCCACAGAAGGCAAACCATTATACCGTTCAAGCAAAGCAGGACCTTGTTGCCATTGAACTTGAGCAATAGAAGAAAAAGGAACCATTTCTCCCCTATTATTTTTAAAGCTTAAATTCTTCAAATCATCAGGGGTCATTCTAAAGCCCATATCAGCTTGCACGTATACTTTTTTTACACGGCTTCTATCAATAAAATCGTTAACATACGCACCACCAAGTAAGATGGATAAGTTTTGGCTTACTTCACCAACAGATAAACCTAAACTTGATGCTTTTTGATTATCAAATGTAATGGAATATTGAACGTTATCTTCTTGACCTGTTGCACGAACATAAGCAATTTTTGGATTTTGGAATGCAGCAGCCATAAGTTGGTTTCTTGCATCAATAAGTTTTTCGTGTCCTAAGCCTGCGTTATCTTGAAGCTCAAGAGTAAAACCAGAACTTGTACCAAGCTCAATAATTGCAGGTGGAATAAGAACAATAACAGAACCACGTAAATCATTTGCAAAACGTTGACGCATTCTCATTGCAATGGCAGACGCACTACTTTCTTTACTTTTACGTTCTTTCCATGGTTTTAAAGTAATAAAACTTGCACCTACGTTTTGACCTGCTGATCCCATACCATAACCAGCAATAACCATAAGGTCTTTTACATATTCTTTTTCATCTTCAAGAGCAGCTTTTTCAAAATCTTTTAAAACTTCAAGAGTTTGAGCTTGAGTACTGTTAGGAGGAAGACTTACAATGGCTAAAAGCATACCAGAATCTTCTTCAGGTAAAAAGCTTGTAGGCAAACTAATATACATACCTAAAAGTCCTGCAACTAACACAGCATACACAACCATCATTCGAGTACCACGTCTTAAAAGGTTATTAACCTTATTATGATAATTACGTGTAAATTTATCAAATTTTTGGTTAAACCAAACAAAAAAACGTCCTACTTTTTTATCATGGCTATGTTGTTTTAAAATAGTAGCACAAAGAGCTGGAGTTAATATTAATGCAACCATCAAAGACATAACCATTGCAGTAACAATGGTTACAGAGAACTGACGATAAATAACCCCAACAGAACCACCTAAAAATGCCATAGGTAAAAATACGGCACAAAGAACAACAACAATACCAATAAGTGCACCACTTACTTGATCCATACTTTTTTCTGCTGCGGCAACAGGATCTAAGCCTTCATCAACCATGATACGTTCAACGTTTTCAACAACAACGATAGCATCGTCAACCAGCAAACCAATGGCAAGAACCATTGCAAAAAGCGTCAGTGTGTTAATTGAAAAACCTAAAGCGAGCAAAATACCAAATGTTCCAAGCAAAACAACAGGAACAGCAATAGTAGGAATAATTGTTGCACGAATATTTTGTAAGAATAAATACATAACAAGGAATACAAGTACAATCGCTTCAAAAAGCGTTTTAACAACGTTTTTTACTGAAGCAGAAACAGGAGGTGTTGTATCGTATGCAATACCTAATTCTAAGTTATGTGGTAAAAATTTTCTTAAATCATCAAGTTTTTGATTGATAACAGTTGCAGTACTTAATGCGTTTGCACCTGATGCCAAACTAATACCCATAGCACCAGAGTTTGCCCCTGAATAGCGAGCAGTGGTATTATAACTTGCACTACCAATTTCAACACGAGCAACATCACGAACAAATACACTTCGACCATCAGGATCAACGCGAAGAAGAATTTTTTCAAAATCTTCAACTGTTTGTAAAAGACTTTGTCCTTTAATAACAACGTTAATTTGTGCTGTATTTTCAGCAGGAAGTGAACCTAATTGCCCCGCAACAACTTGCATGTTTTGTGCTTTAATAGCGTTTACAACTTCTGCTGCTGTCATTTTATAATCATGCAATTTTTGTGGATCTAACCAAATACGCATAGCATATTCATCACCAAAAATTTGCACACTACCAACACCGGGCAAACGGCTTAATTGGTCTTTAATATTAGCATTCATGTAGTCCGCAAGGTCAACAGAATCCATTGTTCCATCAGTACATCTAATAGCAATAACCATAAGCATATTGCTATTACCTTTACTTACATCAATACCAAGTCTTTGCACACTTTCAGGCAAAGATGAAATTGCAGTTTGAATTTTATTTTGTACTTGCACTTGAGCAATATCAGAATCAGTGCCTTGTGCAAAAGTTACTGTAATAGCAGCCCGACCGTTAGAGTCAGAAGTTGAACGCATATAAAGAAGGTTATCAACACCTGTAATATTTTGTTCTAAAACCTGAGTTACACTTTCTTCAACAGTACTAGCTGATGCACCAAGATATGTTGCAGAAATTTGAATACTAGGAGGAGCAACTTCAGGATACTGTGCAACTGGTAAAAGAAAAAGTGATAAACCACCCGCAAGCATGGTAATAATGGCAAGCACCCATGCAAAAATAGGGTGGTGAATAAAAAATCGTGCCATTATTTTTTGCCTCCATTTTGAACTGTATCTTGTTTTTTATCGGAAGATGATTCTGGATGAGCTTCTTCTTTTTCAATAAACTCGTTTAAATTACCTTCTGGTTTTACTCTGTTTTCACCTAAATAATCAGCATCTGCTGGAATATTTAATTCTGCTGTTTTAATAACATTAACCATTGCAGCATCAGTTACTTTTTGTAAACCTTCAACAATAATAGTTTCACCTGATTTTAATCCTTCTAAAACCATCCAGTTTTCACCATAGGTATCACCTAAAGTTACATAACGGCGAACAGCTTTAGCTTGAATAGGAGCTTCTTTGCTTGGAGTTGAACCTGATTTATATCCTTCTGCAACAAAAACATATGGATTACCACGAGTATCACGAACAATAGAACGTTGTGGAACAAGCATAGCATTTTCTTCAATACCAACTTGAACTTTAGCACGGATAAATAAACCTGGCATTAATTGATAATCAGAGTTAGGGAAAGATGCACGCAATGTCATTGTTGCAGTTCCTGTATCTACCCCAATATCAATAAATTCTAATTTACCAATATGTTTATATTCTTTACCATCTTCAAGAAGAAGTTTTACAGGAATATTCAAATCTTGTAATTTTTTCATATCTTCTTGTGCATTTTCACGAGAACGAAGTTTTACTAAAGTTTCCACTGATTCTGTAATATCTACATTCATTGGATCAATTTGATAAATTGTGGAAAGAGCATTAACTTGATTATTAGCAACTAATGTACCAACAGAAACACTTGATTTACCAATAAGTCCACTAATTGGCGCACTAATTTCTGTTCTATCTAAGTTAATTTTTGCAGTTTGTAATGCAGCTCTTGCTGCTGCAACTTCTGCATTTGCTTGTAAATATACAGCACGAGCTTCATCATAATCTTGTTGGCTAATAGCATTTTTTTTACGTAACATACTCATTCTACTTTCTTTTAAGCGTGCTACGTTCACAGCTGCTTCTGCTCTAGCTAAATTAGCTTTTGCACTATCATAACTTGCTTTATAAAGATCTGCATCTATATTATAAAGAATATCTCCCTTATTTACATAAGAACCTTCTTGATAGACTCTTTCTTGAATAATACCTGTAACTTCAGGACGAACTTCAGCTGTTTCATAAGCAACCGTACGTCCAGGCATTTCACTATACAAAATAACAGGACGTGCTTTTAAATCTAAAACACCTACTGGTGCTGCTGGACGCTGCATACCACTTTGTTGATCAGATCCGCAAGCACTAAGTGTTAGTATTGCAAAACCACATAATAAAAAATGCTTAAATGTATAAGCCATAACAAATACTCCAATTGTACTGATTAAATAAAAATAATAGAGATGTTATTCACTAATAGATAAATACAGACCACGCAAGTATATACTTTTTTAGTATTATGTCTAGTAATTAATATTATAGTATTAATTCTAACCAGTTAGAACAATAAAATATTTTATATTGACATATTTTTTTCCTTACGTATAAAAAAAATAATGAAATTATCACAACAACTCGAACTTATTGGCATTGCCAACACAGAAAATACTAATCCAAAAGAATTACCTCTTTTTCTGACTACGGTAACTGCAGGTTTTCCTTCTCCTGCTGATGATTATGTTGATAAAAAAATTAATCTCCATGAATATTTAGTAAGAAATAATGCCGCTACTTTTTTCTTAAAGCTCATGGTGAATCCATGATTAATGCAGGTATTTATGACGGTGATTTACTCATAGTTGATAGATCCATAGAAGCTGCACATAATAAAATTGTTATTGCTGCGATTGATGGTGAACTTACAGTTAAAAGATTAATACGCAGAAAAAACCAAGTTGTCCTTGCTCCAGAAAATCCTGATTATCCTGAATTTGATATAACATTAAAAGAGCATATTCATATTTGGGGTGTTGTTACATACGCTATACATAAAGTTCAATAGGTTTGCTAAAATGAATAATTTTTTACAAAAAGAAAATAAATATCAACAATTAATTAAAGAAAATAATCTTTATGCTCTTATTGATTGCAATAATTTTTATGCCTCTTGTGAAGAATTATTTAGACCTGATTTAAAAGATAAACCCATTGTTGTTCTTTCAAATAATGATGGTTGTATAGTTGCTCGTTCTAAAAAAGCAAAAGAATTAAATATTCCTATGGGTGAACCAGAATTTAAAATCCGTAATTTTTTAAAATTACATAATGTGGAAGTTTTTTCTTCTAACTATGCTCTATATGGCGATATTTCCTCAAGAGTTATGGATATTATTCAAAATACTTGCCCTTGTGAACCATATTCCATTGATGAGGCTTTTTGTGTTTTAGAAAATTCTTTTGCAATAAATGCACAAGAAATAGCAAAAGATATACGAAATAAAATTCAAAAATGGGTTGGAATTACAAGCTCTATTGGAATTGCCCCAACAAAAACATTAGCAAAAATTGCTAATCATATTGCTAAAAAAAATACTGGTATTTTTACCCTTGACCCAATGCAACAAGATTTTGACACAATTTTAAAAAATTTTCCAGTTCACGATATTTGGGGAATTGGAAGAAAACAAACAGAAAAACTTTTACGCCAAAATATAAAAACAGCTTATGATTTAAAAAATGCGTCTGAAGAGTGGGTTCAAAAAAATCTCACTATTACTGGATTAAAAACATTACGAGAATTACATGGTTTTTCTTGTATTGAAACAGAATTTTGCGAAACACCAAAAAGTCTTGTTTGTTCCCGTTCTTTTGGAGTAAAAATAAAAACTATTGAAGAACTAAAAGAAGCTATATCAAGCTTTACAGTACGCGGAGCAGAACGATTAAGACAAAAAAAGCTTGTAGCACAAGGTCTTGCTGTCCACATACGTACCTCAAAAAACATTGAAAACTCTTATAAAAATACCATTAGCACAACTTTTTATCAAGCACACAATGATACACGTATTATGCTTCATTCTGCCCATGCTTTATTAAAAGAGATATATCAAAATGGCTATCCTTATATGAAAGCAGGAATTATGTATTTTGGACTTATAAAAGAAAATGCTATACAAAAAAATTTATTATCACTCGAAAATGAAGAAAACGAACTAAAAGCTGAAAAACTTATGCAAAGTCTTGATATTATCAATCAACGCTATGGAAAAAGAACTATAAAATTTGGTGCTGAAGGTATAGCAAAAGCAAATTGGTATATGAAACAAGAACATAAATCTCCATATAACCCAAGAGAGATACACCAATTACCCATTGTTAAATTATAATCTTATAATTTTTTTAAATTAAAATTATTTTCTTGAGAGGAGAACTTTTGAAAAAGTTCCCCTCTCAAACTCTCTCCTCAAAACTTT
>JAHHTE010000115.1 GCA_020024815.1 Mailhella sp. | reverse complement strand
ATTTTCATCTTATGATATTTTAACTATCTTTTTAATAATAACACAATATTATAACTACCTTATTAATCTTTTTACTCGTTATTTTATTGTACTAAAGCGACAAAAAAAATCTCTTTTGCACGCAAAAGAGATTTTGAATTAAAAAGTTTTGAAAGGAGAGCTTGAGAGGAGAACTTTTTCAAAAGTTCTCCTCTCAAAAAATTACAATTTATTCTTTTTCTAGATCTTGAATCATAGCCAAGAGTTTATTAGCTTCACTATTTAATTGCATAACAGCTGAAGCAGCATAACTCATTGCTTGAGTTGTTTGTGTTGAAATCCCATTTACTTCTAAAATACTTCTATTAATTTCTTCACTTGTTGCAGATTGTTGTTCACTAGCTGTTGCAATAGCATGTACTTGATCAGAAGAATTTTCAACAGTTTCCACTATTTCATGGAGAGCTTGTCCTGATTGATGTGCAAGCTCAGTTGCTTCTTTAATTCTTTCTACCGCTAAATCGACTCCTTCCATATTTTTTACTGTACTTTGTTGAATTGCACGAATAGCAACATCAACATCATTTGTTGAAGCCATAGTTTTTTCTGCAAGTTTTCTAACTTCATCAGCAACAACAGCAAAACCTCGTCCTGCCTCACCAGCACGAGCAGCTTCAATAGCAGCATTTAAAGCTAAAAGGTTTGTTTGATCTGCAATATCAGAAATTACATTCATAATGTTATTAATATTTTGTGCATACTCATGTAAATTATTCATATCTTCTTTTAATACAAGAGATACTTCATTTACTGTATTAATACTATTTACACATTTATCAACAATTTCTTCACCTAATTGTGCTTTATGTTTAGTATCAACTGATGATGTTGATGCATTACTTGCGTTAATGGCAATTTCATGAATTGTAGCATTCATTTCATTCATAGCAGTTGAAGATTCTTCCAAACGTTTTGTTGTTAATGTACAACCCTTATCAGATTGTTCTATTTGTGAAGAAAGTTGAGAAGAAGTAGAGAAAATTGTATCAGCAACACTTTTTAATTTTCTAGCAGCTTCAAGTTGTCCTTCTCTACGAGCAGAATCTGCTTGAGCTTTTGCTTCTTGAGCAACTTTTGTTGCAGCTTGAGCTTCTTCCATTCTATGTCTTACTATTTCTTGTTGCTTTTGAATTTCTGTTTCATTATTACGTAATGTTTCAACCATTTTCTTTACAGAATTTTCCAAATAAGTAATTTCATCTCTACCTGCAACAGAAACATTAACTGATAAATGTCCATTAGAAATTTCATTAGCAACTTGAGCCACTGCATTTAATGGTTTTAAAATACTTTTTGCTAAAAGGAAAATAAATACTGCCAAAATTAACATTGCAATAACAGACACGCTAATAATAAAACTTTGTTCACTCAAGCACATATCTATCATTTTTTTCTGAACAGCATTTCTTTCTTCTATAACATTATCAATATATACACCTGTACCAACATAATATGGAGTACCAGGAATTTTTTCTACATAATTTAATTTTGGTTGATCACCTTTTTTAGGTTTAGGGAAAACTAAGTTAACAAAGCCTTTTCCTTCTTTTTTAACTATTTCAGCCATTTCCTTAACATAATAAACACCGTTTATATCTTTATTTTCACCAAGATCTTTTCCTTGTAAGGAAGGATTTGCAGCAAGAGCAACGTTTACAGTACCTTTATACGCATAATAATAACCAGAACTATCATTCTCAAAACGAATATCTTTCAAATATTCTTGAATAATTCTCTTTTGTTCTACTTCCTCTTTACCTTCCAATGCAACACTTAACATAATAGCAACTGAATGTGTTGCTACTTGTAACTTATTCCTTTGCCCATCTTCTAATGAAGTAGCAATAGTTTCAGTACTAAAATTTGTAATTTTTTGAGCCCCATTTCTACTTATAAATAATAAGCTACATAATACGATAAACGTTGCAACAAGTACAATGATAAACCGTAGATTAAGAGGAATTATTCTCATGCTCTACTCCTTAAAAAGCCTAAAACAATTAATAAAAACGCATTGTATACTACTTAAACCTTCTTTCGAATAAAAATTTTATTTACAATTTATTTTTTATTCTATGCAAGAAAGAATACATATTGTGAATATTAATGCAATAGGTATATCGAAAAAAAATAAAATATCTTTACCGTGTTATTATCAATATTAATCAACTTTCATTATACAAAAAAATTTTTTACTTAAACCATAAAAAAAAATTCTAATAAATCAGCTTGATATTTATCAAAAAAAATTTAATATAATTATTTTTCTTCTATAAATTTAATTCTGATTAAATAAAAAATTTTGTATATAACAATATAATTGTAGACATTTGTTTTTTATACATTAATACCAATTATCTATATGTGAATTAATTATTTATCAGCTAATCAATAATTAAATTTACATAAATTATACTAACTCATGCTTAACAAAAAAAAGCTCTCATTATATTTTAATGAGAGCTTTTTTTATAATAATTTTTTTTATTATACTCTTTTTCTACCACCACCAGCAGCATAACGTTTTTGAGCACTTAATTCTGTTTTACGTATACGCATAGATTCTGGTGTTACTTCTAATACTTCATCTTCACGGAGAAAATGCAAAGCATTTTCTAATGTCATAGGACGCACAGGAGTAAGAATAATATTTTCATCTTTACCTGACGCACGTAGGTTAGTAAGTTTCTTTTCTTTTGTAGGGTTAACATCAATATCATTATCACGATTATGCTCACCTACAACCATTCCCTCATAAACAGGATCACCAGGAACAACAAATAAAGAACCACGAGGCTCAAGATTATAAAGAGCATAAGCAACTGCATTACCTGCACGGTCAGCAATTAAAGAACCCGTCATACGAGTAATAAAATTGCCGCGATGCTCTTCATAACCACTAAAAGTTGAGTTCATAATTCCAGTTCCACGAGTATCTGTTAAAAACTCATCTCGATACCCAATAAGCCCACGAGCAGGAACAGAAAAAGTAAGACGAACACGACCTGTACCATGATTGATACAATTTATCATACGTCCTTTTCTAAAGGATAATTTTTCTGTAACAACACCCATAAAGTTTTCATCACAATCAACATAAACATCTTCAATAGGTTCCATTATAACGCCATTTTCTTCATGCATAATAACTTCAGGTCTACCTACTGTAAGCTCAAATCCTTCACGACGCATAGTTTCAACAATAATAGCCATTTGAAACTCACCACGCCCTTTTATAATAAAGGAATCTTTATCATCAGTATCTTCAACACGAATAGATACATTTGAAAGAGCTTCTTTTTCAAGACGTTCTTTAATTTTTCTTGATTGAACAATTTTTCCTTCACGTCCAGCAAGTGGTGAACTATTTATTGCAAAACGCATAGCAACAGTTGGCTCATCAACATTAATTCTTGGTAAAGCAATAGGATTTTCTTTTGTGCAAATAGTATCACCAATAGTTGCATCTTCAATACCGGCCATAACAACAATATCACCAGGTTCAGCACTTTCAACATCAACCATTTGCTTACCTTGATATACTTGTAATTTGGTTGCTCTAAGATTTTTGGGATTACCATCAGCACCTATACAAACTAATGATTCTTTACTATGCACTTTACCATTTCTAATTCTACCAACAGCAAGGCGACCTAAATAATCAGAATAATCTAAATCAGTTACAAGCATTTGAAAAGGCAATTCATCATCATATTCTGGTCCTGGAATATGTTTTAAAATAGTTTCAAATAAAGGACTAAGGTTTTCAGATTTATCGCCGATATTATACATAGCAACACCTTCACGCCCAATAGCATAAAGAACAGGAAATTCTAATTGTTCATCGCTAGCGTCAAGGTCGATAAAAAGCTCATAAAGTTCATTTAAAACTTCATCAGGACGAGCGTCTTTTCTATCAATTTTATTGATAACGCCGATAACTGGAAGTTTAAGAGCAAGAGCTTTACGAAGTACGAAACGAGTTTGTGGAAGTGGACCTTCTGAGGAATCAACCAAAAGAACAACTCCATCTACCATAGATAAAGCTCTTTCTACTTCACCGCCAAAATCAGCGTGGCCGGGAGTATCAATAATATTGATACGCACGCCGTTCCAAGAAACAGCACAGTTTTTGGCAGCAATAGTGATACCTCTTTCACGTTCAAGCTCCATGCTGTCCATAATACGGTCATCTACTTGCTGATCAGCACGGAAAAGTCCGCTTTGACGAAACAAACCATCTACTAATGTGGTTTTACCATGGTCAACGTGGGCAATAATTGCAATATTGCGAATAGCATTATTTCTTGTAATCACAAATCCTTCCTTGTGGTTAGGGTATACGGTTGAGTAAACGCATATTCAAATAATGTTTTTCAAAATAAAAGGACTGGACATTTTTGTCTAGTGCGTTTATTAAATAACTGAAATGGTTTTACTCACCATTTCTATATTAATCAATAGTTATAGGGTAAAAAAAAATGGATTTAGCCACTCTGATAGGAATTATTGCTGGTTTTGGTCTTGTTGGAACAACTATTGCACTAGGTCCAGATCCAGCTGGATTTTTTGATATTCCTAGTGTTTTAATTGTTTTTGGTGGTACAATAGCAGCTACCCTTATTTGTTTTCCTCTTGAAGAAGTTATTCAAGCATTAAAAGCTTCTGCAAAAACTTTTACAAGTAAAAGAACTATGCCAGAAGAAGTTGTTGATGTTATGGTACAAATTGCTGAAATTAGCCGTCGTGAAGGTATTTTGGCTTTAGAAAGAGTTGAAACAAATAATCCACTTCTAAAAAAAGCTATGCAACTTATTGCAGACAACGCTGATCCAGATTTAATTCATAATACCGTTATTATTGAAATTTCATCAATGCAAAAACGACATGGTATTAGTATTGGTGTTTTAAATAAAATGGCAAGCTTATCACCTGCTATGGGTATGCTTGGTACGCTTATTGGTCTTATCCAAATGCTTAGCCAGCTTAACGACCCATCAGCTCTTGGTCCTGCTATGGCTATTGCTTTGATTACAACTTTATATGGTACAATCTTAGCAAACTTTATTTTTGGACCTCTAGCTACAAAATTAAAATCAAGAAGTACTCAAGAAAGTATGAACCTTTCTATTATTTTTGAAGGTGCAAAATCAATTCTTGAAAATAATAACCCAAGACTTGTTTACGAAAAACTTTCTTCTTTCTTATCACCATCTGTAAGAAAATCATCAGAAGAAAACTAAAATAATAAGGAAAATATTGTATGAGTGGTATTCCAAAACCAGAACCAGAAGAACCAGAAGACATGGGGTGGCTTGCTACCTACGGAGACATGGTTACATTATTACTCGTATTTTTCGTATTACTTGTTTCAATGTCTACTGTTGAGGTAAAACGTTTTCAAAGTGTTTTTGGTTCAATGCGAATGGCATTTGGTGGATTAAACACTAGTGAAATCGCTGGTGGTCAAATGCAAAGTAATATTGATAGTAATACACAACAATCTTTGCAAGATTTAATGCGTATTCGTCAAGAATTACTTAAAAATCAAGAAAATGTTTTTAATGCAATCAAAAGTTATCTCTCGAAAAAAAATGTTGAAGGTAAAGTTGGTGCCGTATTAGATGAAGGTACAATTACTTTAACAATTGGTGATAGCCTTTTATTTGCTCCTGGATCTGAATATTTAGCAGAAGGAGCAGAAGAACAATTACAAACTATTTTAGAAATTGTTCAATCAAACCGTGAAATGACCGTAAATATAAAAGGTTATACTGATAATAGCCCTATTCCCGAAGGTGCAAGGTTTAAAAATAATTGGGAACTATCTGCCTTAAGAACTGTAAACGTTTTAATTTGGCTTGTTGAGCATGGAATGGATCCTCTTAGAATGACTGCAACAGGCATGGGAGATTTAAACCCAAGATATCCAAATGATACACCTGAAAATCGGGCTAAAAATAGACGTGTAGAATTTTGTCTAGAACGTCAAGTTGTAAAATAGTTTTACAACAAGGATTTGTTTTATGTTAAAAGGTGATTTTTCAATTAATTTTGAGCAATCAAAAACACCTCTAAAAATTACGCCCAATAATGCTTGGGTTCGGATTGATGGGTTCAAAAATCCTTTTCAAGTTACAGAATTATCTTTTCAAACAATAAAGCTTAATCTTAATAACCAACCTGAAGCAAAACAACTTCAGGTTGGTCAATTAATACGATTATACTTTTTAGATAATCTTGGTGAACTCTCTTTTGAAACTGATTTACGAATTTTTTCTATTTCTCAAGATACTTGTATTTGTCAAATACCTGTATATGTAACAAATGAACAAATTTTATTTGATAAACTTATTCTTGAAATTCAAAAAAATGAAATAAAAGATAAAAAATTTATTAATCATCTGCACTCTAAAAATTCTAATGAAAATTCACAAGAATTAAATTATTGTGTTATTAAAACTGATGAAGAAATAAATGCAATTTTAACTGATTTAGTTTCTCGAATACCTCAAGATAATTTTGAAGAAAAAATTATTGAAAATAGTAATATTTCTGAAAATAACAAGATTATAGAAGTTAATCCTGAAAAAAATATTAATAAAACAAAAGAAAATAAATCAGAAAATAATTATTTAGAAAATTTTTTACAATCTAGTAATCCTGAAA
>JAHHTE010000114.1 GCA_020024815.1 Mailhella sp. | reverse complement strand
GCTTTTGCTTATTCTACGGATTTAGTATTATAAAAATTTTATCTTTAACTTTTTTATTTTTTGAGTAAAATTATTTTTTCTTAATGCCCTAACATAGGAAAATTTATTGAAATAAATTTCAATAAATTTTCTTGATTGAGGGGGCTTGGGGGAAATCATTTCCCCCAAAAAATAATAAAAAGTTAAGAAATTAAATGAGGTAATACATTGGCTATTAAAACTTCAAAAACTCCATCAATATCAAGATCTGATGTATCAACAATAATAGCATCTTTATGAGGAACTAATGGATCAACAGTTCTATTTCTATCTTGATTATCGCGTTCTATGATAGAAGCTAAAATACTTTCATAATTTTCATTTTGCCCTTTTGCTGTAAGTTCATCATAACGGCGTTTTGCTCTTACTTCTGGACGGGCATCAAGAAAAAACTTTATAGGAGCATGAGGGAATACAACTGTTCCCATATCTCTCCCTTCTGCAACTAATGCCGTAGTTTGTGCAATTTCTCTTTGAAATTTTTGCAAAGCTTTTCTTGCTTCTGGTAAACGAGCAATAATAGAGGCTAAACGACTTGCTTTTTCTGTACGTATTTCATCGCCTATTTTTTCATTATTACAATAGAGAACGTAATTATTTTCTTCTTTTTTTAATGCATAGGAAAAACTTGCAAAAAGTTTTTGCATTTTTTCTTCACTCATATCAGCAACTTCAACGCCAACACGTAAAGCAAGACTTCTATACATTGCCCCTGTATCTAAATATGCAATATCAAAATATTTCGCTAATCTTTTTGCTAAGGTACTTTTCCCAACACCAGCAGGACCATCAACAGTAATAATTATTTCTGATTTTATATGTGGTAAAATATCATGCATTGCAGATAAAAATTCTTTATTTTCTTCTGTTGTGCCAATAGAAACACGAATACAATGAGGTAAAGAATAACTTCTCAAAGCTCGGACAATAATACCACGTTCTAAAAGTTTTTGACAAAGCTCTTTTGCATTAATACCTTTTGGTTCAAACATTAGAAAATTTGCAGAAGACGGATATACTTTGCATTGCATTTTTTCTAAAGCTTCTTTTACAATAGCTCTTTCTTTTATTGTATGTACAATGGTTTTTTGTTTAAATTCTTCATCTTCTAAAGCACTTATAGCTGCTTCTTGAGCTAAAAGGTTTACAGAAAAAGGTAAACGCACACGCCACATATAATCAGCTATTTGCTCTGGAAGAAAAATATATCCAATACGTAACCCTGCTAAACCATAAACCTTTGAAAAAGTACGCATAACAGCAACATTATTAAATTGTGCTAATTCCGGTAAGAGAGAATGATCTTTTTCATCACCAGCAAATTCCATATATGCTTCATCTACAATTAAAAGACATGATTGCGGCAAAGAACGAGCAAATTCAACTAATTCTTTTTTATTAGCTAAATGCCCACTTGGATTATCTGGTGTTGTTACAAAACAAAGTCTTGTGTTTTCATCAACACATTTTCTTAATCCTTCAAAATCAAAACTAAAATCATCTTTTAAAGGTGTTGTACGAATTTCACAATTTTGCACTTTAGCTTGGGTTGAATAAAGTCCAAAACAAGGATTAAACATAACAGCATTATGCTTATGTGGTTCTGTACGAATGCGAAATAAAAGATCAATAATTTCATCAGATCCATTTCCCACAAAAATTTGTTTTTCAGTAAGAAAAGGATATTTTTCATGATAATAGGAATAAATTGCTTTTACTAAACGAGGATTGCCTGCTTGAGGATAGCGAAAAGCATTACAAGCATTTTGTAAAATTTTTTCTTGAGCTTTTTTTGATAATCCAAAAGGATTTTCATTACTTGCCATTTTAATAACATTAGCTAGCCCATATTTTACTTTTATTTCATCAATAGAAAGACCAGCTTCATAAGGTTTAACTGCTTGAATATGCTCTAATACCACCACATCATTTTGGGCTACCATATAAAAACTCCCATTATCAAAAAAGAGCTTTGGCATACACCAAAGCCCCCTTTTAAATTTTATTTATAAAATTCTAAGCTTTTGGACGAATAGTTAAAACAGGAATAACAGAATTTTTTACTACTTTTTCTGCTACTGAACCAAAGAGCATACGGTCAATACCTGTTCTACCATGAGTACCCATAATAATAAGATCTGCATTTTCTCTTTCAGCATTAGCTAAAATTTCTTCTGCTGCATAACCAATAACAACATCTGATTTTACATTCACACCTTGGAAGTTTTCTTTCACAAATTCATCCATAGATTTTTTTGCACCATCAACAATTTCAGCTACAAAAGTATCAATAGAATTTGGTGGAACATGGAAACCTGTATACTGTGTCATAGTTGGAGCAACATATAACGCAACAACTTCTGCATTAGAAAGTTTTGCAAGCATGGTTGCATATTCTGCAACTTCTTTACTTGTTTCTGCTAAGTCAAGAGCACAAATAATTTTTTTGATTGCTACCATAAACATTCTCCTTTCCAGAGGGTTAATTGTAAATAATTCTTAAATACATAATAGGTATTTTTTTCCTTATGCACAACCTATTTTCTTTGATTTATAAAAAAAAAATTTTAAAGGGGAAATTTTTACATTAAAAATTTACTTTCTTTTTGAGAATATTTAATGTATTAAATATATTAACTAAATGAGTTAGAAAAAATACAAAATCTTTGGCAAGTTTTTTGCATTAAAAAAAGTACCTAGAAACAGTTCACATTTTTTGCCGAGTAAAAGATGTGAGAATATGGGGAATGCATCTAGGATTATTATTAAGGAGTATGTTATGAAGATTAACTCAGAATTAGAACGAGTCCTTCATGCTGAACAGGCTAAGTATGCAAAGCCTAAAAGTGTTGAAAACTCCGCATCTTTTGATGATGTTTTGCAAGGAGCATTGCACCAATCAGAAATAGCTAATCAAAATCAAGTAGCTATGTCTGTAAATCTCGCTCCAACAGCTTCCCTTCAAACAGGAAGTAAGGTTGATGTGACGAATGAAAATCTCGGCGAAAATTCTGCACAACAAAGCGAAGTACACGCTATTATAAATCATATTGAGCATTCAATGAATGGTTTTAATACGTACGCAAACAGCGTAGCACAAGATAAGCCTGATTTTAAGCAAGCTTGGCAAAATCTAAATGCTTTTAATCAAAGTGTAAGTGAATTGCGTCAAAACTACACAAACTTACCACAAAAGAATTCTTCTTTAGACTCTATGATTAATGATTTAGAAATTATGTCTGTTACAGAAACTTACAAGTTTAACCGTGGTGATTATTTGTAATTTTTCTTGAAAAAGAAGAAAAAAAAGAGAGTATTATAACTCTCTTTTTTATTTTAAAACATTTTTCTATAAAGTTTCTCTTTTCAAGTCTATAAGTTTTAGGTAATATTTCTTTAACTTAATACTACGAGAGAATTATGGATAGAAGTACAATAGGAAATTTTACCCTTATTGCAAAAGACCAAAATGCTAGAGCTGGTATTTTACAAACTGCTCATGGTCAAATTGAAACTCCTATATTTATGCCTGTTGGTACTGTTGGCAGTGTAAAAGCCATTGCACCTGATGATTTAAATAATATTGGTGCACAAATTATTCTTGGTAATACATATCATTTATACTTACGTCCCGGTGATGAACTTATTGCTCGTCGTGGGGGTCTTCATAAATTTAATGCTTGGGATAAACCTATTTTAACTGATAGTGGTGGTTTCCAAGTTTTTAGTCTTAGTTCACTTAGAAAAATGACCGATGACCATGTGGAATTTCGTTCTCATATTGACGGCTCTAAACACATTTTTTCTCCAGAAAAAGTTATTTCTATTCAAAGAAATTTAAATTCTGATATTATGATGCAACTTGACGAATGTATTGGTTATGGTGCTTCAGAAAAAGACGCATTAAAAGCAGTACAAAGAAGTACAGCGTGGGCAAAACGTTGTCGTGAGGCTTATCCTCCTCACTTAGTTAATGAAATGCCAAAACATGAAATAGCTGTTGGAGAAAATTCTCGTGGTAATCTTCTTTTTGGTATAGTACAAGGAGAAACATATCCACATTTACGCGAAATGAGTGCAAAATCTCTTATGGAAATTGGAATGGAAGGTTATGCCATTGGTGGTTTAGCTGTTGGCGAACCAAAACATAAAATGGTAAAAATTATTGATCAACTTAATCCAATTTTGCCACAAGATAAACCTCGTTATTTAATGGGAGTAGGTACTCCTCTTGATATTTTATATGGTATTGAAAACGGTGTAGATATGTTTGACTGTGTTCTTCCTACAAGAAATGCAAGAAATGGCACACTTTACACCTCTGAAGGAAAAATTAACATTAAACGAAAAGAATACGCAGAAGATGAAAGTCCGCTTGATCCAAATTGTAATTGCTACACTTGCAGAACCTTTACAAAATCTTATTTGCGACATCTTTTTGTAAGCCAAGAAATTTTATCATTTAGACTCAACTCCTTACATAATTTAACTTTCTTCTTAGACCTTGTTCGTGGAGCAAGAAAAGCTATTATTGAAGGAAACTTTAAGGAATATAAGGCTCGTTTTGAAAAAGCCTATGCTGATGAGAATGAAAAATTTCTAATCACTGATTAGTTATGGAACAAAACATTACAAAAGAAATAATTCAAGAGCTTATTGCTCAAAAAGATGAAGTTGGCAAACACTTTGAACTTGAAGTGATTGATTTTAATGAAAATTATGCAATTTGCCAAATGCCTTTAAAAGCTCAACACAAAAACCCTCTTGGCATTGCACACGGTGCAGCTATTTTTAGTTTAGCTGACCTCACTTTTGTTGCTGCAAGTCATGCGTATGGACTTGTAGCTGTAAATACTCAAAGCTCTCTTTCCTTTTTAAATAAAGGAACAGGTGAAAAACTTACAGCAAAAGCAATACTATTAAAAGCAAGTAAAAAAATCCTTGTTTATCAAGTAAATGTATTTGATGAAAAAGAAACTATAATTGCACAAGGACAAATCACTGGCTATATTGTTGGTACTGTGCAAGATTTATTGAACAGCTTAGCATAATTGGAAATATTATGTCAGATAAAGATACCATTGCAGCCATTGCCACAGGTAATTCCTCTGGTGGTCTTGGAGTTATTCGCATTTCAGGCTCAAAAGCTAAAGAAATTTTAGAGCAAGTTTTTTTACCTAAAAACAAGGAAAATTTTGTTTTTCGTCCTCGCTTTATGCATTTTGGATCTTTTTATATAAAAAATGCAAAAGAAGAAACAATTCTTGATGAAGTTTTAGCTGTATATTTTCCTAGTCCTCATTCCTATACAGGCGAAGATGTAGCAGAAATTCATGCTCATGGTAGTTCTATTTTATTACATACCTTATTAGAACATATTCTAAGTCTTGGTATACGCCATGCAGAAGCTGGGGAATTTACTAAACGAGCTTTTTTAAATGGTCGTATGGATCTTTCCCAAGCTGAAGCAGTAGCAGAAATTATTTCCGCCCCAAGTGTGGAAGGTTTGCGTCTTGCCTCTGCAAAATTACATGGTAAATTAGGTCAACGTATTACAGCATTACGAACACAAATAGAATATATACGGAGAAGACTTTGCCTTGCTATTGATTTTCCAGAAGAAGAAGGTGAATGTCTTCCCCATGATGAATTTCATCAACTAGTTACAAATTTACAAAATGATATTACAGCATTAATCAATGCTTATGATAGAGCAAAACCTTGGCAAGAAGGGGCTTTGGTAGTATTGGCAGGTCAAGTAAATGCTGGTAAATCAAGTCTTATGAATGCTATTTTAGGTCGTGAACGAGCTATTGTAACAGAAGAAGCTGGCACAACACGCGATTATTTAGAAGAAGCAAGTAGTTTAGCAGGCTTGCCAATTCGTCTTACAGATACAGCAGGCTTACGTGAAATGGCTTGGATAATGGAAAATTATCAAAATGCAAGTCAGCACTTTGATGAAGAACGCAGTACAGAAATTATTAATTCCATAAAAGATAAAACAGTAGCAGGAAAAAATACACCTATAAATCCCATTGAAGCAGAAGGCATTTGCCGTAGTCTTGCCCTTATGGATAAAGCAGATATTGTTTTTCTTGTTTTTGACGGCAAAACAATTTTAGACCATATACAACATATTGATATAGAACAAATTTATCAATATATGCTTGGCGAATTAACACTTTTACCAAAACACAGCAAAAAAATATGTATTTGGAATAAAGCAGACTTAGCTCCTTTAACTAAAGAGCAAATAGAAGCATTAGAAAAATTGACAAATTGTCCTGTTCTTTGTCTTTCCTTAAAACATACTGACAATGTAACGTTCTTTCATCATACTATTGACGACCTTGCAAAAAAAGCTCGCTCTATTCTTATTACCACTGATGAAAATAAAAGCGAAATAGCTCCAAACAGACGACAAGCTAAACTTTTACAAAATGCTTATGATGAACTTTGTCTTTTACAAAATGAAATAGACATACTTCCACCTGATATTACAGCAGTACGACTTGAAAGCTCTGCATCGTATCTTTCTGCTATTACAGGGCTTTGTAATGTTGATGAAACCTTTAATGCTATTTTTGAAGAATTTTGTATAGGTAAGTAATAATATTTTTTTATTTTTTCTTGAGAGGAGAACTTTTGAAAAAGTTCCCCTCTCAAACTCTCCCCTCA
>JAHHTE010000113.1 GCA_020024815.1 Mailhella sp. | reverse complement strand
GGGGAGAGTTTGAGAGGGGAACTTTTTCAAAAGTTCTCCTCTCAAAAAATAACATTAATTTAAATTATGCTTGATAAAAAGCTTTATATGCTTCTTTTGTATAATAAATATCAGCAACAGAAGAAATTTCAAAAGGACTATGCATACCAAGCAAAGAAGGTCCCATATCAATAGTATTAAGACCATAAACAGCTAAAAATAAAGCCACTGTTCCGCCACCACCATGATCCACTTTACCAAGTGCAGCCATTTGCCAAGGAATTTCCTTTTCTGCAAAAATATTTCTTAGCCATGCAACATATTCAGGGTGGGCATCATTTGCTCCATATTTACCACCAGATCCAGTAAATTTACAAATAGTTGGACCACGCCCTATTATAGAAGAATTTTGTTTTTCATGTAATTCTTGCCAATCAGGGTCTATGGCAGCATGCACATCAGCAGAAATCGCACGACTATGAAGCATTACTTTGCTTAATGTTGTTTTTGGAGACCAAGCAGCAATAACATCTTGAATACAATATTCAAAAAAGCGAGAACTTGCACCAGTTGTACCTTCAGATCCTATTTCTTCTTTATCCCAAAGCATTAAACATATTGCATGTTCAGGTTCTTCAACTTCTAAAAACGCTTTTAATGCTGTATAGACACAAATTCTATCATCTTGCCCATATCCACCAACTAACGCACTATCTAAACCAACAAAACGAGCCTCACCTGCTGGCACTACTTGAATTTCAGCTGATAATAAATCTTCTTCTTTTATACCATATTTTTTAAATAATAATTGTAATACATGGGCTTTTATTGGATTTTCTTCTTTTTCTTTTCCTTTTTTAGCAAGTGGACAATGCCCAATCAAAATATTTAATTTTTCTGCTGGAAAAGCTTTTGCCACTGTTTGCGTTACTTGCTCTTTACCCAAATGAGGTAACAAATCAGAAATAGTAAAAACAGGATCAGAAGCTTTTTCTCCAATAACAATATTTACTACTTCCCCATCTTGCTTTATTACAACTCCATGTATTGCAAGCGGACGAGCAAGCCATTGATATTTCCAAATTCCACCATAATAATGTGTTTTTGCTTGTGCAACCCCCACTGTTTCCAATAAAGGATTTTGTTTAAAATCAAGACGTGGACTATCTGCATGGGCTGTAACTACATGAAAACCTTCAGATAAATCTTTTTTTCCTTTACGAATAGCAAATAAGCTTTTATTATGTAACACTGTAACATACTTATTATTTTTTAAATCATCAGAAAAACCAGCTTCTTGTAATTTTTCTAAAGCAGAAGAAATACATTCACGTTCTGTTTTATTTTCTGATAAAAATTTTACATAATGCTTTGCAAATTCATGCAATTCTTTTTGTTTTTTTGTATCACAATTTTCCCAAATAGATTTTGTTTTATACGCTAAATCTTCCATAACTCACCTATATAATTGAAAGTAACATTTCTTTAATAATACGAAATTCATCTTCTCGTATTGTTCGCACATCAAACATAAAACATTCATGCTCTACACGCCCAACTAGTGGAGGACTTGTATGTAAAAACTTTTCTTTTATTAATTGAGCTGATAATTTTTTTTGTTTAAATTTTAAACAAACAACAAAAGTAGGTAAATCATCTTCTGGAAAAGAACCACCACCAACACGAGAATTATTTTCTTGAATACAAACGTCAATACTATCTTTTGGTAATGCCAAACGCAAAATTCTTGCTAATTTTTGTGCTTTTTGTTTTAACTCATTCTTACAAATAGTCATTGCATGTAATGTTGGAATTTTTTGCACAGCAAGTGATAAATCATAATATAAACGCAATGTTGCAGATAAAGCAGAAAGCGTAAGTTTATCACAACGCAAAGCACGCAACATTTGATTTTTCTTTATTTTTTCAATATATTCTTTTTTTCCTGCAATAATACCTGCTTGTGGTCCACCTAAAACTTTATCTCCTGAAAAAGTAACAATATCCACACCTGAACTAATAATTTCTGCAACAGTTGGCTCACCACGCAAACCATATTCTGCAAAATTAACTAAACTTCCACTTCCTAAATCAAAAAAAACAAGAATATTATTTTTATGGGCAAGTTCTGCTAATTCCACATTTGCAACATCAGAATGAAAACCAATTATGCGATAATTTGAGGTATGAACTTTTAAGATAGCTTTTGTATTTTCATTAATTACTTCTAAATAATCTTTTGCATGGGTTTTATTTGTTGTTCCAACTTCTTGCAACAACGCACCACTTCGTTTCATTACTTCTGGGATTCTAAAACTTCCACCAATTTCAACCAGTTCCCCACGTGAAACAATAACTTCCCCACCTTCACAAAGACTACTTAACATTAAATATACAGCAGCAGCATTATTATTAACAACTAATGCAGCCTCTGCACCTGTTAATTTACAAATATCTTTTTCAACTAAAGAATGTCTACTTCCTCTTTCCCCTGTTTCCAAATCAAACTCTAAATTACAATAATGAGAAGCAGCCATAGTTACAGCTTGAACAGCCTCATCAGCTAAAACAGAGCGACCAAGATTAGTATGTATAACAACACCACTAGCATTAATTACTCTTTTTAAAGGAGAAGATAATGCTTTTTCTACATATTTTTTCAACGCTTTTTCTAAACATTGTTTTTCTAAATCATTTTCATTTAATTGATTTGCTTTTATTTTTTTTCGTTGCTCTTGTAAAAATTCATTTATTGCATCACAAAGCAAAGCATGGGGATACAATGAATCTCGAAAATATTGCAAACAAACATCAACAGAAGGCAACAATCGATATAAATTACTCATAACTAACCTAATAAGATAACTGTAATTTTTCTGGAAAGCGTTTAAAATATTCTGAAAGTAAAAATAAAGAACCACAAATAACTACTGGATTATCTTTATTTTTTTCATCAATCATAGCTGGAAGCTTATCTAAAACTTCATCTAAATCTTTGCATTGTACTGTTTTACAATTAAATAATTTTATTAAATCTTCTTGTTGCATTGCCCGTTCATTATTTTGTATTTCTGTAATAATAACAGGAAGTTCATTTTTTTGTTTTGCAAGGAAATCTTCTAATAAAGCAACCATTTTTTGAGGTTCTTTATCTTTTAAACAAGAAAAAATTATTGCTGACGGACAAATTTTTTCATATTCTAATGTATTAACCAAACTAGTTAAACTATGAACATTATGTGCCCCATCTAATATCAAACAAGGCATATCGTTTTTTCTTTTTACTTGTTGAAAACGTCCTGGAATAAAAGCATTATACAAACCCTCAGCAAAAGCCTTTGTTTCCACACATCGTTTTATTTGTACTGATAAAACATACCAAGCAAGTAACGCTGTTTGAGCATTATCAAATTGATGTTTTCCTTTTAATCCAAGCTCATATTGCAATTCTCCATTTTCCATTAAATGCACTAAACTTGGCATATCAGAAAGAGAAGAAAAATCATAAAAAGGAATACGTAATTCTTTAGCTCTTTTTCTTAAAATTTCCTCAACTTCTTTCTTTTGTGGTGCAGTAATAACAGCTTTTACCCCTTCACGAATGGCATAAGATTTATCTTCTGCAATATCTTTTATAGTATTTCCTAAAATATTTGTATGATCCAAGTCAATGGGAGTAAAAACAACTATATCTGCAGGTATTGCTGTTGTTGCATCACTTTTTGCTCCAAGCCCTGCTTCATAAATAAGAACATCAGGTTCTGAAAACATAAAAGCCATTACAGACATAACTGTAAGCAATTCAAAATACGTTAAATCAGGCACAGCTTGCACTGCTTGTGTTGCTAAACTTGCCCACGCTGCTTTTGGCAATAAACGATCATTCATTTTAATACGCTCTAAAGGCGTAACAAAATGCGGAGAAGTAAAAATTCCTGCTCTAAAACCATGAGCCAACGCTATGGAATGTAAAAAAGTTGCAGTTGAACCTTTACCATTAGTTCCCACAACATGAATAACAGGACAAGTTAAATGTAGCCCTAAATCTTTTTTTGCTTTTTCCATACGATTTAGTCCTAAATCCATATGGAACATTCCAAGCTGATTTAAATAACATTCAACATCTTCATACGATTGAAACTTATCTGACGATTGTTTACATAAACATGGATTCATAGTATTCCTAAGTATTTTATTTTTCTTGTTTTAATGAAACTTGTTTACGCAACCAAGCATACCAAGAATCTAAACCTTGTTTAGTACGACAAGAAACCTCAAAAACTTCAATATCATTATTAAGAGATTTTCCAAACTTTTTAGCTCGCTCTACATTAAAATCAACATAATCCAACAAATCTATTTTATTAATAACCATAGCATGAGCTAATTGAAATAAACGAGGATATTTTTCAGGTTTATCATCACCTTCTGCAACACTTAAAATAGCTATTTTTGCATCTTCACCACAATCAAATTCAACTGGACAAACCAAATTTCCCACATTTTCTATAAATAAAATATCAATATTTGCTAAATCAAAATCATTGATAACATTTTTAATCATTTTACTATCTAAATGGCAACCACCATCAGTATTAATTTGAATTGCCTTTGCACCTGTTGCTGCTACTCGTTTTGCATCATTATCTGTTTGGCAATCCCCTTCAATAACACCTATTTTAAATTCATCACGTAAATCAGATAATGTTTTTTCTAAAAGAGAAGTTTTTCCTGAACCAGGAGAACTAATTAAATTTAATACTAATACTTTTTTTTCTGCAAAAATAGCTCTTAATTCTTGAGCTACATTATCATTTGCTTCTAAAATGTTTCTTTCAATAGAAATATCCATAATAAGAGACCTCACTCATCAGCTTCTATTCTATCTAAAAAAATACCCTCACCTTTCACTATCTCAAAACAACCTTCTTCAAGACAATGAGGGCAAGGGATAAAAAAATAATTCTTTTGATCTGTTTTAAACACCGTATTACAAAAACGACATTTTAATTCTAAATCTTCTTTCACAAGTTTTAACGTTGCACCTTGAAATTCCGAATCTTTTATCAATACATCAAAAGCAAACTTCATGGAATCAGGCACAATATTAGAAAGTACCCCATAACGTATCGTAACCGAACGCAATTTCTGTACCTTGTTTTTTTTCATTTCTTGTGCTACTAATTCTAACACATTTGTCATAAGTGAAACTTCATGCATAAGATAGAATATAACAAAACAAAAAAATTTGTCTATATAAAAAAAAATTCACATGAGAATACCATTATGAATAATTCAACTGATAATACAACACAATTTGCTTATATTCATGGTTTTAACAGTGATAAAAACTCCCGTTCTTTTCTTGAATTACAAAAAATTTATCCTACCATTCGTGATTGTTATTATAATTATAGACAAAAAGCAGAATTTGCTCATAGTGAAATTGAAAATAAATTGCGAGTTAGCCTTGCATCAAATAAGCAACTTGTATTAATTGGTTCTTCCTTAGGTGGCTATTTTGCGTTATATTTTAGTCATAAATATAATCTCCCTGCTGTTGTATTTAATCCTGTTACTTTTCCAGAACAACAACTTGCTCCTTTTCTTGGTGAAAACTATAATTTTTACACAAATGAAAAATGGAACTTTACACTTGAAATTTTAAATTCATATAAAAATTTTCCCCTTTCTCATAAATTATTTTTTCCTCCTCAAATTATTATTGGCATAAATGATAAAACCATTGATCCATTTATTACAAGTAATTTTTGGAATAAATATGCCAATATTCTTATTACAACAGAGGAACATTCCATATCTCATTATGCACAATATAAAATTTATTTTGAACTTGCAAAAAAATATTTTCAATAAATAACAAATGGTTATATAAATATATTTTATACAGACAAAGTAATTAAACAAAAATATAAATAAATACCCCATTGACTTACAAAAACTATGTGATAATTCTCCTTTTATGAAACAAAATGAATTAAAAACAAAATCTCGCGAAGCTTATGAATTAATTAAAGAAATGATTCTTAATGGAACCGCCTTACCAGGTACAAGATTAATTCTTTTTGATTTAGAAGAAAAACTTGGTGTAGGACGTGGTCCAATTCGCGATGCATTACTTCTCCTTGACAAATCTGGCTTAGTTCAAAATATACCCTATAAAGGGGCTATTGTTACTCTCCCTCCAAGTTTAAAAGAAATGGAAATAATTTTTGAACATAGGAAACAACTAGAAATAACACTAGTCCTAGAAGCAATAAAGAAAATTACCAAAAAAGATATTGAAAAACTAGCAAAACTTGTTACCGACATGGAACAACACTATAAAAATGAAGAAAAATTCTTTCATATAGATAGAGATTTTCATAAACAATTATATAAAACTTCCCAAATGCCCCATTTACTTTCTATTTTTGAACACCTTATGGATTTTATCCATACCTATTTATCACAACATATTTACACAGAAGAACTCATTCAAACATTCAATAAACAACATAAAAAAATTATTCTAGGAATAATGAATAAAGATACTAATCTCCTAATAGCTTCTCTTGAAGAAAACATTAACTATGGCTTACTAATGGTACAAGAAGAAATGAAGCTTTCTAATAATAAAGAAAAAACATACCTTGAACCATATTAATATATTTTTTTAACTACGTAATATTTTAAATGTATTTATAATTATTCACATAAATTAAGGTTATTAGAATAATAAATAGTTAAACAAGGTTATTTCT
>JAHHTE010000112.1 GCA_020024815.1 Mailhella sp. | reverse complement strand
GTTTTAAGGGGGAGAAACTTTTTCAAAAGTTTTCCCCCTAAATAACCACAATAATCTCTAATATGCAAAAAGTGGAAAACGTTGTGCAAATTGTGCAACAGCGTGATTAATTTTTTCTAATTGGCTTTCATTATTAATGTTTTTAAGAACATCAATAATCCATTCTGCAACTTGATCCATTTCAGCTTCTTTCATTCCACGAGTTGTTAAAGCAGGTGTACCAAGACGAACACCACTTGTTACAAATGGGGAACGAGTTTCAAAAGGTACAGTATTTTTATTTACAGTAATACCTGCTTTATCTAAAGCTTGTTCTGCATCTTTTCCTGTAATATCTTTATTAGTAAGGTCTAATAACATCAAATGGTTATCTGTACCACCTGATACAATATCATAACCAGCATCAAGCAAACGTTTTGCTAAATGGCTTGCATTTTTAACAACTTGTTTTTGATATTCAATAAATTCAGGGCGTTGAGCTTCACCAAGGGCAATAGCTTTTGCTGCAATAACATGCATTAATGGTCCACCTTGAATACCAGGGAAAATTTGACTATTTAATGTTTTTGCTAAACCATTTTCTTCTGTTGCTCTAGCTAAAATCATACCACCACGAGGACCACGCAAAGTTTTGTGGGTAGTAGTTGTTGTAATATCAGCATACTGCACGGGTGATGGGTGAATACCAGCTGCAACTAAACCTGCAATATGAGCCATATCAACCATAAGTTTAGCTCCAACACTATCAGCTATTTGTCTAAAACGAGCAAAATCAATTACTCTTGAATAAGCACTAGCACCTGCAACAATAACTGCTGGTTTCTTTTCTTCAGCAATTTTTTGCAAATTATCATAATCAATTAAACCAGTTTCTTTATTTACACCATAAAATACAATATTAAAAAGTTTTCCAGAAAAGTTAACTGGGCTACCATGGGTTAAGTGTCCACCATGAGATAAATCCATTCCTAAAATTGTATCTCCAGGTTTTGCAATAGCAAAGTATGATCCCATATTTGCTTGGCTACCAGAGTGAGGTTGAACGTTTACATAATTGCAACCAAAAATTTCCATTGCACGTTCTTGAGCTATTTTTTCAGGAATATCAACATATTCGCAACCACCATAGTAACGTTTTCCTGGATACCCTTCAGCATATTTATGGGTTAAAATAGATCCTTGTGCTTCACGAACTGCATTAGAAACAAAGTTTTCAGAAGCAATTAATTCAAGTTTAGTCATTTGACGACGATTTTCTTTATAAATAGCTTCTGCTATTTGTGGATCTTGAGAAATAATACTTTGCATACTCACTCCTTATAGTATATAAAAAAAACGCTACAATAAGCTAAGCTCTACTTGTAGCGTTTATTAGAATTTTTAGCAATAAAAATTATGCTTCATAACGCTTGTAGAGCATACTTCCATTTGTCCCGCCAAACCCAAAAGAATTGCTTAAAACATATTTTGGATCAAGCTTTTTAGCACCATTTGCCATATAATTAAGATCACAAGCTGGATCTGGATTTTCAAGATTAATTGTTCCTGGAAACATACCAGTATCAATTGAAAGCACAGAAAATACACTTTCAACACCACCAGCAGCACCAAGTAAATGTCCAATTTGAGATTTATTAGCACAAATTGAAAGATTTTTTGCATGATCACCAAATACTAATTTTAAAGCTTTTGTTTCTGCTTCATCATTAGCATGAGTGGAAGTTCCATGAGCATTAATACAATCAATTTCTTCTGGTTTTACTCCAGCATCAGCCAAAGCTCTCTTCATGGAAAGAGCCATGCCTTCACCTGTTTCTTGTGGAGCAACCATGTGATATGCATCATCAGATGCACCAACACCAACAACTTCTGCTAAAATATGTGCACCACGAGCCAAAGCACTATCAAGACTTTCAAGTAATAAAAGTCCTGCCCCTTCTCCCATTACAAATCCACCACGCTCTGCATCAAATGGACGAGAGGCTTTAGTTGGTGTATCATTATATTTAGAACAAAGTGCTTTCATGGAGGTAAATCCAGAAATTCCCATAGGAGTAATGGTAGATTCAGCACCACCAGTAATCATTGCATCACAACGACCTAATACAATTTCATTATATGCATTACCAATAGCATGAGTACCAGAAGCACAAGCACTTGTAAGAACAAGGTTTGGTCCTTTAGCTCCAGTAAAAATTGCAACTTGTGCAGGAGCCATATTAGAAATAAGCATTGGAATATAAAAAGGTGATACACGAGAAGGACCTGCTTCTACCAATTTACTATGAAAAACTTCAATAGTAGATAAGCCACCAAGTCCAACACCAAGAAGAACACCTATTCTTTCAGCATTTTCATCAGTAATTTTATATCCAGAATTTTCCATTAATTGCATAGAAGCACAAACAGCTAATTGGACAAATCTGTCCATTCTTTTTGCTTGTTTTGTTGGAATATAAGCATCAGGATTAAAATCAGAAATTTCACCTGCAATATCGGTATCAAAACCAGTAGTATCAAAACTTGTGATTTTTCTAATACCGCACTTCCCTGCTAAAATACCTTCCCAAGAACTTTGCACATCAAGCCCTAAAGGAGTAATAGCAGAAACGCCTGTTACAACAACTCTTTTACGAGACATCTTATATCCTTTTGTGAATAAACACTAATCTAATTTCATAAAAATAGGACGTCTTAGACGTCCTAAAATATTACTCACCAGCGTGAGCTTTTACATAGTTGATAGCATCTTGAACTTTCAAAATCTTTTGAGCGTCTTCGTCTTTAATCTCACAGTCAAATGCATCTTCCATAGCCATAATGAGTTCGGTAAGATCAAGAGAATCTGCACCTAAGTCTTCAATAAAAGAAGCTTCTGGTTTTACTTCTTCTTCTGAAACTCCTAATTGATCTTGAATAATAGTTTTAATTTTTGCTTCAACAGACATATGCCCTCCACGGGTTTATAATTTTAGTTAACAATAAAGACCACCGTTAACGGATAGTACTTGACCTGTAATATAAGAAGCCTTTTCAGATGCTAAAAAAGCAACTGCATCAGCAACATTTTGAGCAGAACCAAAGCAACCTAAAGGAATTGCTTCTGCATATTTAGCCTTTACATCTTCTGGCAATTTAGCTGTCATATCTGTTTCAATAAAGCCAGGAGCGACAGCATTAATTGTTATAGAACGAGACCCAAACTCTTTTGCTGCTGACTTAGTAATACCAATAAGACCAGCTTTTGCAGCAGCATAATTTGCTTGACCAGCATTACCCATAAGACCAACGACAGAAACAATATTTACTACACGACCAAAACGTTGTTTTGCCATGATTTTTGTTGCTTCTCTAAGGCAAGTAAATGCACCTTTTAAATTAATATCAATAACAGCATTAAAATCTTCATCTTTCATACGAAGAATTAAGCCATCTTTTGTAATACCTGCATTATTTACTAAAACATCAAGACGTACTTTATCTTTTATTTCATCTTGAAAAAATTTTGCAACAGCCTCTGTATCACCTACATTTAAACAAAAAGCTTTAGCTTTACCACCATTTGCCTCAATTTCTGCAACCACTTTTTCTGCTTCTTGTGGTTTTGAAACATATGTAATATAAACTTGATACCCCTCTTTAGCAAGTGTAAGAGAAATAGCTTTACCAATTCCTCTTGACGCACCCGTAACAAGGGCTGTGGATACTAACTCGTTACTCATAAATTACTCTCAAACAATTTAGTTGAACATTAATAAATTAAAATTCAATAATTTTCAAGATATTTTTTTATAAATTCAGTTTTTTTACTTAATCAACAAATTAATCATACTTATGAAAGTAATGCTGATCCCCAAGTAAGCCCTGAACCAAAAGCCGTTAAAAGAGTTTTTGCACCCTTTTTTAATTTACCTTGTTCTCTTGCCTCTTCCATTGCAAGCAAAATTGAACTAGCAGAAGTATTACCATATTTTTCTAAATTTGTAAAAACTTTATCTTGAGATATGGATAAACGTTCTCCAACTGCCTCAATTATCCGTAAATTTGCCTGATGAGTTATAAATAAATCTATATCGTTAACCGTTAATGAATTTTTTTCTAAAAGTTTTAAACTTTCTTGAGCCATACCCCGTACAGCACTTTTAAAAACTTCCCTTCCTTGCATAGTAAGAAAGAAACTTTCATCAACAACATCTCCAACTTTAGCTTCAAATTCAGTTCCACCACCAATTTGAATTAAATCACAATAATCACCATCAGAACCTAAAGATACATCATGTACTTTATATAAGTAATCACCATGATTACGCAATATAACAGCACCTGCACCATCACCAAATAAAATACTTGTTGTTCTATCTTGAAAATTTAATCGCCGTGAAAGACCTTCTGCTGTTACAAGTAATATCGTAGAATTACTATGTAAAGCTAAAAATGCACGTGCAATTTCTAATCCATAAATAAAACCAGAACAAGCAGCATTAAAATCAAAACAAACTAAACTAGGATTATGTGTAGAGATTGTCTGTAAACCAGACGTGGAAGACAAGCCTAAATTTTGAGCTAAAATGCAAGCTAGGCTAGGAGATAATTTTTGAGGTGAACATGTAGCCACAAGGATATGTGTAATTTCTGATTTATCTATTTTAGCATCAACTATTGCTTTAAGTGATGCTTCATAAGCTATATCAGAAATATTTTGACCTTCTGCTAAAACATGTCTAGTTTTTATACCAGTTCTTGAAACAATCCATTCATTACTTGTATCCATGATTTTTTCAAAATCAAAATTGGATAATTTTTTTTCAGGAACAGAAGTCCCAAGTCCAGCTATATAGCAAGTGGAATTCATAATTATACGGATCGAGCAAAACTCGTTAATTCTTCATTTTCCTTTAAGGAATTAACTAATTTATTATGCGTATCTTTTTCAATATACGTATTTGCCATTAATACAGCACTTTCAATAGCACGCACATTACTTGAACCATGACAAACAAAACTAATACCTTTTAATCCAAGTAAAGGAGCACCACCATATTCAGCATAATCAATTTTTTTTCTAAATTTAACAAAAGCTTTTTTTGCTAAATACGCACCAATTTTTGGCAAAAGTCCATTTCCCATAAGTTCTTTTTTAAGAACATGAGTTAAAGAAAAAGCTAAACCTTCACTTAGTTTTAAAGCAATATTACCTACAAAACCATCACAAACAACAACATCAACATCACCAATAAAAATATCGCGACCTTCAACATTACCAACAAAGTTCAAGTTATTTGCAGCTTTTAAAAGTTCATATGCTTCTTTTACTGTGCTAGTTCCTTTTCCTTCTTCTTCACCAATACTTAAAATACCAACTCTTGGCTCATCATATTCTAAAATATCTTTTGCAAATGCTGCTCCCATTAAACCAAATTGGAATAAATGGTATGGTTTGCATTCTACATTAGCCCCAACATCTAGCAATAATCTAGGAGTTGTTTTAGATGGCATTATTGTAGCTAAACAAGGACGCTCCACTCCAGAAATACGTCCAATAATAAACATACCACATGCAACACAAGCACCAGAATGCCCAGCACTGATTACAGCGTGAGCTTCACCATCTTTTACCAAGCGACAAGCAACTTGAATAGAAGAATCTTTCTTTTGACGCAATATATCAGAAGGTTTTTCATTCATTTCTACAACTTGACTTGCATGATGAATAGAATAATCTACTGATTTTAAATCGTCAGGTAATGTGTCCAAAACTTCTTGAATAGCGTCTTGAAGACCTACAAAAATAATTTTAGCACCACATTGTTTTGCAGCTTGTAAAGCACCTGGAATAACAACGGAAGGACCAAAATCGCCTCCCATTGCATCCACGGCTAAAATATTACTATTCTTCATTAGCACTTACAGCTTCTACTTGACGACCTTTATACTTTCCACAAGCAGGACATACTGCATGAGGAACAGTAGGAGCACCACAAGAGCAATAAATCACAGAAGGTTTTGCAATACGATCATGAGAACGACGCATACCTTTTTTAGAGTGAGATTTTTTATTTTGTTGAACAGCCATACTATTCTCCTTAATTATAAGCTACTGCTTACTATTGTATTTTTAAATTTCTAAGCACAGCAAGACGTGGATCATGTCCTTGTTCTTCACATGTGCAATTACCTTCATTTAAATTCTTACCACAAGTAGGACAAACACCTTTACAATCCTTTTTACATAAAGGTTTTGTTGGTAAGGTAAGAACAAATTCTTCCCAAAGTAATGCACCTATATCAACAATAGTTGCATTTTTATCTTTGAAAATAATTCTATGGTCATCCAATACTTCTTCAGAAGTTATTTCTAAGTCGTCATTTGGATACTCTTCAAACTCATCAAATGCGTAATCAATAGTAATTTCTGTTTCTTCTGCACACCTATCACAAGGAACAGAAATTTTTCCTTTTATTTTTCCTCTAAAAAGACAACCTTCTTCTTCAGGTAAAATAAAAACTTCTGCTTGAATAGCATTTATAACTTTGCAAGCAATATGAAACTCTTTAATTGGATCTAACCAAATTTTCTGATCATTATATTGAAATGTTTGACCATATTGGTCAATATCTCGCAATAAAATCTGAAACTCTTTCATATACACTCCTTGCGAACGTGTAATTTACAAATAAGTTATGGAATTTGTCAAGAAAATATAATCATTTTAACGATTTTTTTTCATTTTTTTAAATAAAAATTTTATAATTTTTTAATTTTTATTTCTTTTCCTATTCACTTCTTAACTTATTAATACTATTAACC
>JAHHTE010000111.1 GCA_020024815.1 Mailhella sp. | reverse complement strand
GAAGAATAAGCCTTGCGGATAGCGACAACGGTTTATGTAGTTTAATTGTGCGTAAATAGGGTGTGCTTCTAAATAATTTGGAAACACACCCTAATATAATACCCTTAAGAATATTCTCTATTTCACAGATTTTTAATATGTCGCGTTGCTTTTTGTTTTTAGAGAACAAAATATTTAAATTTATGATGTGATATAGATATTATTTTATCTTTTTGTATTCTATCTTATTGGAATAATAATAAATAATATAAAAATTTTTCTAGTTAAAAATAATTCAGAAATATATTTTAAATAGTATGTTATTATCTATCTATTTTTTTATCATGTAGAAAAAACAAAATCACTTTTGCACGCAAAAGAGATTTTGGATTAAAAAGTTTTGAAGGGAGAGTTTGAGAGGGAAACTTTTTCAAAAGTTCCCCTCTCAAAACAAAAAATAAAACCAAACATAAAAAATTTTCACAATATTTTTACAAAATCATACCTTTTTATTTTACATTTCCTTTTTATAACCACTTGCAAATGAAACAAAACAAAAGGAGTTCTTATGAACATCAAAAAAATTGTGGCAAGTGGTTTAACTGCAGGGCTTTTATTTGCAACACAAGGTGTTGATTTTGCACAAGCTTTTGACAAAACTTCTTCTATTACTGTTATTTCTCGTGAAGAAGGTTCTGGTACTCGTGGGGCATTTGTTGAATTATTTGAAATTATGGGTGAAATCAAAGGAAAAAAAGCTGATCTCACCACTCTTGATGCTCAAATTACCAATAGTACCTCTGTTATGATGACCACTATTTCTGGTGATGAATATGCTATTGGCTATACCTCACTTGGAGCATTAAATGATAGTGTAAAAGCTGTAAAGATTAATAATGCAGAAGCAACCGTAGCAAATATTCAAAATGGACAATATCCAGTATCACGTCCATTCAATATAGCTACATTAGGTGATGTGCAAAATCAAACAGCAAAAGATTTTATTAATTTTATTCTTAGCACAGAGGGACAAAAAATTGTAAGTCAAGCTGGTTATATTCCACTTAATAATACAAAAGCATATCAAGTAAATAAAGTACAAGGGAAAGCCATTGTAGGTGGTTCTTCTTCTGTTGCTCCTGTTATGGAAAAACTTGCAGAAGCGTATAAAAAAGTAAATCCACAAGCAGAAATTGAATTACAAGTAAATGATTCCACTACTGGCATGATGTCAACCATTAATAAAACATACGATATTGGTCTTGCTTCTCGTGGATTAAAAGAACAAGAAATTAAACAAGGCTTAAAAGCAACTGTTATTGCTACTGACGGAATTGCTGTTATTATCAATAAAAGTAATCCAATAGAAAACCTTACAACAACACAAGTAAAAGAAATTTATCTTGGTAATACAACAAGTTGGGATATGGTTTCAAAATAATGTTTTCCAATGCTTTGAATGAAAAAATCATGCGAGGCGTTTTTTTTGCTACTGCTTGTACATCTGTGCTTGCAGTAGCACTTATTTGCTTTTTCCTTTTTAGCAATGGTGCAAACGCCTTAGCAGAAATTGGTGTTTTTGAATTTCTTTTTGGAACAATCTGGCGACCAAATATAGATATATATGGCATATTCCCTATGATTATTGGGAGTATTTATGTAACGTTTGGTGCTATTGTTATTGGTGTTCCTATTGGTATACTTACAGCTATTTTTATGGCTTTTTATTGTCCTACATTATTTTATAAACCCTTAAAAATTGCTACGGATATTTTAGCTGGTATTCCTTCTGTTGTTTATGGTTTTTTTGGGCTTATTGTAATTGTTCCATTAGTCAAAGATTTTGGGCGTTTTTTGGGAATGGGTGGCAATGGTAATAGTTTATTAACTGCGTCTATTTTATTAGGAATAATGATTTTACCAACTATTATCAGTGTAACAGAGTCTGCATTAAAAGCTGTACCAAAATTATATTATGAGGGAGCGTTAGCACTTGGAGCAACGCATGAAAAAGCTATTTTTTCCGTTATCATTCCAGCTGCAAAATCAGGTATTTTGGCAAGTATAGTTTTGGGAATAGGTAGAGCTATTGGGGAAACTATGGCTGTTATTATGGTTGCAGGTAACCAAGCACGTATTCCTAGTGATATTTTTCAAGGAGCAAGAACACTTACAGCTAACGTTGTTATTGAAATGGGTTATGCCACTGGTTTACATAGGGACGCTCTTATTGCTACTGGGGTAGTGCTTTTTCTCTTTATTTTATTGATTAACGGTGTTCTTGCTGTTCTCAATAAAAGAAAATAAGAATACAAAATAGTTAAGGAATTTGTATGGATAGTTCATCATTTTTTACACAAAAATTACAACAAAAAATCATTGTGTATAAAAATTCACCCAGTTCATGTTTGCTTATGTTGTTAGTTTTTGGTTCTGCAATACTTACATTTTCAACTCTTATGTATCTTATTTTACATATTACAGTTAAAGGTATTCCACATATTCAAGCCTCACTTTTTTCTTTGACATATACATCGCAAAATGCCTCTGTTGTACCAGCTTTATTTAATACTGTTATTGTAACCTTATTATCACTTCTTTTTGCTGTACCCTTAGGAATTTTTTCTGCAATTTATCTTGTGGAGTATGCAAACCAACAAAATAAATTTATTCATTTTATTCGATTAACTACAATTACCTTAGCAGGTATTCCTTCCATTGTTTATGGATTATTTGGAATGTTATTTTTTGTTATTAGTTGTGGTTTTGGTTTTTCTTTATTAGCTGGAGCATTAACCTTAACTATTATGATTTTACCACTTTTAATTCGTACCACTGAAGAAGCTTTGCTTGCTGTTCCTGTTATTTATCGTGAGGGAAGTTATGGGCTTGGTGCTGGTAAATTAAGAACTATTTTCCGTATAGTTTTACCCACAGCAATACCCGGTATCTTGGCAGGTATTATTCTTTCTATTGGGCGTATAGTTGGGGAAACTGCTGCGTTAGTTTATACCTCTGGAACAGTGGCTCAAATGCCTGATAGTGTCTTTAGCTCTGGAAGAACATTGGCAATTCATATGTTTAATTTAGCCAATGAAGGACTTTATATGAATCAAGCCTATGCTACGGCGGTTATTCTTTTATTATTAATTATTTTCATCAATAGCCTTTCTTATTATGTGGCTAAAAAACTTGTAAAAATATAAAAGGAAATACAATGGAAAAAATAGCCATTCAAAATGTTAATCTTTTTTATGCAGATTTTCATGCATTGAAAAATATTAATCTTTCCATTCAAGCCAATAATGTAACAGCTTTTATTGGTCCTTCTGGCTGTGGAAAATCCACACTTTTAAAATCTATTAATAGAATGAACGACCTTATTCCTGATTGTAAAATTCAAGGAACTTTTTTACTTGATGATAAAAATATTTATACAGAATATGATGTTAATATTTTACGGAAAAAAGTAGGTATGGTTTTCCAAAAACCTAATCTTTTTCCAATGAGTATTTATGATAATATTGCTTATGGTCCAAGAACACATGGGATAACAAAAAAATCTCAACTTGATGAAATAGTTGAAACTTCCTTACAAAGAGCTGCTATTTGGGAAGAAAGTAAGGCTAGATTAAAAAATAATGCATTAGGTCTATCAGGTGGACAGCAACAACGTTTATGTATTGCAAGGGCTTTAGCAATTAATCCAGATGTATTGCTTATGGACGAGCCTACAAGTGCTTTAGATCCTATTTCCACTGCTAAAATAGAAGATTTAGTTATTGAATTAAAAAAGGAATATACCATTGTAATTGTAACGCATAATATGCAACAAGCAACGCGTATATCTGATAATACAGCATTTTTTCTTTTGGGTGAAGTTGTTGAATACAATAGCACAGAAAAGCTTTTTAGTATTCCACAGGATAAAAGAACAGAAGATTATATTACAGGAAGGTTTGGATAATGAGAACACGTTTTAATGAAGAATTAGAAAAATTACATGAGCATTTAATTTATATGGGTGAACTTTGTGAAATTGCTATTTGCAAAGCAACTTCTTCTCTTTTGAAAAATGATAGCTGTAAAGCTCGATCTATTTTAGAAATTGAATCAGATATTGATGAAACAGAAAAAATTATTGAAAATCTTTGCCTTAAACTTCTTTTACAACAACAACCAGTTGCTCGTGATTTACGAGAAATTTCTGCGGCATTAAAAATTATTACAGATATGGAGCGTATTGGCGATCAAGCAGCAGATATAGCAGACATTGTTTTACATAAAAATGCTTATGAAGATTTTGATGTTTCAAAAATTCGTGAAATGAGTAAAAATGTGTCTGCAATGGTTTCTGATAGTATTACAGCGTATGTGAAACAAGACCTTGTTTTAACACAAAAAATTATTAATCAAGATAAGATTGTTGATGATTTATTTGAAAGCATTAAGCAAGAACTTATTTTGCTTATTGATAAAAATAAACTTGAACAAGGAAAACTTGCTATTGATTTAATTATGATTGCAAAATATCTTGAACGCATAGGGGATCATGCAACAAATATTGCAGAGTGGGTGGAGTTTGCCATTACAGGTATTCATAAAATTTACTCTAACGAAAATAAGGATTAATATGATTTTTTGTGTAGAAGATGATGCCAATATTCGTGAATTGATACTTTATTCATTGCAATCAACTGGCTTTGAAGCCATAGGTCTTTGCGACCATAAAGAGCTTGAGCAAAAACTGCAAGAAATAACCCCAAGTCTTATTTTGCTTGATGTTATGCTTCCAGAAAAAGATGGTTTTGAAATTATTAAAAGTCTTCGTTCTTCTCCTAAAACAAAAAATATTCCTCTTATTATGCTTACCGCAAAAAGTTCAGAATTTGATAAAGTGCATGGACTTGATTTAGGAGCTGATGATTACATTACAAAACCTTTTGGAATTATGGAACTTGTAGCTAGAGTTAAAGCCTTGCTAAGAAGAAGTAACCCACCAAAAGAAACACAAAATAGTATTAATTATGCTGGCATTACTATTGATACACAAAAACATGAAGTAATATGTGATAATGAACATATTAATCTTACACTAAAGGAATTTGAATTATTAAAAAAATTACTTTCCAATCATGGTATTGTTATTTCCAGAGATACCTTATTAGATGAAATTTGGGGATTAAGTTTTTATGGTGAAACAAGAACTGTTGACGCTCACATAAAAACATTACGCCAAAAACTAGGGGAAAAAGGCAATATCATAGAAACAATACGCGGTGTAGGGTATAAGATAAGTTAATTTTTTTTTTGAGAGAAGAACTTTTGAAAAAGTTCCTCTCTCAAACTCTCTCCTCAAAATTTTTTAATCAAAATTTTTTATATCAAACAACTTTTGTTTTTCTACATTATGAAAAATTGCATAGATAATACTATGTTATTGTAGTATATTTAAAATTATTCTATTTAGAGTGCAGTATGAAATTAGCAACAAAAATTCAAAAAAGTATGTTTCTTGTTATTGTAGTGGCATTAAGTCTTGCTTATGGCTCTTTTGTTTTTATTGTATATAATCAATCTATACATATTGCGAAAAATCAAATAGTAGAACAAGCAATTTATGTTAAAAATTTACTGAATAATACAGAGAACTTATTAAACACTATTGATACAGCTCTTTTTAATACGCGTATTACTGTCATTGATAGTACAGGAAAGGTTTTATACGATACCAATAAAGGCATTGATTTTGAAAATCATTTACAACGTCCTGAAATTCAAGAAGCTTTACAAAAAGGAATAGGACAAGATATTAGAACTTCAAGTACGTTAAAAGAGAAATTTCTTTATTATGCTGAACAATTACCAAATGGAAATTATTTGCGTATTTCAAGAAGTTATGAATCTGTTTGGGTAATTACCTTAAAATTTTTGCCTATAATTTTTATAACAGGATTAATTATGTTTGGTTTTGTAATAATTTTTTCTCGTTACAAAACAAGTAAAATTATTTATCCTATTAACAAAATAGATTTATCTAATCCTTTGGCAAATCAAAATTATGATGAAATCATGCCATTACTTACAAAAATTGAAAAACAAAATCTTGAGCAAGAAGCATTAAATAGAATGCGTAAAGAATTTTCTGCCAATGTTTCCCATGAATTAAAAACTCCTTTAACTTCCATAAGTGGTTATACAGAACTCATTAAAAATGGTATTGCAAAACAAGAAGATATACAAAAATTTTCTTCTCGTATTTATGATGAAGCACAAAGATTAATAGAACTTATTGATAATATTATACTTATCTCAAAACTAGATGAAGAAAAAATTTCTTATAATAAAGAAAATGTAAACCTATTTCAACTTGCTGTTGATGTTTGTAACCGTTTTACAGAGCAAGTTACACAAAAAAATATTCATATTCAATTAACAGGAGAAAAAATTCATATTCAAGGTATACCAAGTATTCTTGATGAAATGTTACAAAATCTTATTGAGAATGCCATAAAGTATAATAAAGAAAATGGCGAAGTTAAAATATGGATAGGAAAAACATTTAATAAAAATAAAATTATTATTGAAGATACTGGAATTGGAATAGATAAAAAATACCATGAAAGAATTTTTGAAAGATTTTTCCGAGTAGATAAAAGCCATAATTCAAAAACAGGTGGCTCTGGATTAGGGCTTAGCATTGTAAAGCACGCTGCACAATTACATAATATGCAAATTGCTATTGAAAGCGAAGAACAAAAAGGAACAAAAATAAGTTTGACATTTTAGGGTGTAGTTTTAAATAATTTTTAGGGGGAAAACAAAAGTTTCTCCCCCTAAAACCCCTTACAAAACTTTTTAAATAATAACTTGTTTATCTAGTATTTTCATCTTTATTCTACTATTACATAGTATCACGTTTAATAAGGGGCTT
>JAHHTE010000110.1 GCA_020024815.1 Mailhella sp. | reverse complement strand
AAAAATAGATTTTTTCTTTGCAGACGCTTATTTGCCCCAAAAAACAATGGGCAAAAAGGTAATAATGAAAATGCTAATGGTTTATTAAGAGAGTTTTATCCAAAACAAACAAATTTATCTAAGGTAACTCAAGAAGAATTACGACAAAAACTAGAACGCATTAATAATAGACCTAGAAAGTGTTTAAATTGGACAACTCCAATTGAAGTTTTTCTACAAGAGGTGTCGCTCTTGGATTGACAATTCAGCATTTATAAAATAGAGAAAACAATTCCTATCATAAAAGATAGTTAAAAACTAAAAGACAATTTAAGGAAAAATAAAGACCACCCACATAGTGGGTGTTTTTCACCAGCCCTATAAAAGCATATTACTGCCTTGCATCTCAAGACGCTTTGAATGTACTTACCAATTGCATTATATTCACTAGCTGCTACTAAAGTAGCTTATACCATTGCCTTATTTATTCTTACTACCCGTGAACGGGTCATAATATTCTTTTAGTGAGTATTGGTCGGTCATTTTATCCTCATTTAATTGATTTTGAATATACGCTTGTATTATTTCTTTATTACGTCCTACCGTATCTACATAATAGCCTCTGCACCATAAATGCCTATTTCCATATTTGTATTTCAAGCTTGCATGTTTATCAAAGATCATTAGAGAACTCTTCCCTTTCAAGTACCCCATAAATGAAGAAACACTTAGATTAGGTGGAATAGATACTAACATGTGAATATGATCTACATAGGCTATTGCTTCAATAATCGTTACTTTTTTTTGTTCGCATAATTGTCTAAGAATTTTACCTATATCTTCTTTTAATTTTGAATATATTATTTGACGACGAAATTTTGGAGCAAACACTATATGATATTTGCAATTCCAACGGGTATGAGATAAACTTTGACTGTCTTTCATAAGACACTGTCCTCCTTTGGTTATAATTGACGAACACATCAAATGTATACCAAAGGAGGACAGTCTTGTATCTTAAGATTTTTCAGTTCACCCCTTAGCGGGTGGTTTTATTGTGCTAAAGCGACAAAAAAAGGAACTTTTCCAAAAGTTCCCCTCTCAAAAAAATATTTTAACAACATTATACTATTATATTTTTTTATAATCGTTTGGAATAATTTTACCACGGGCAATGGCTGTTAAATCTAGTGTATGATAATATCCTTGTTTTGCTAATAAATACCCTAAATAAGCAATCATTATTCCATTATCTGAACAAAAAGATATTTTTGGTATGTATAATGGAATACTATTTTCTTTTGCAAAATCAGCTAATTGCTTTCTTACAAAACTATTTGCTGCAACTCCACCAGCACAAATAATAGTTTGTGGTTGAAATTCTTTTAATACACGTTTTGCCTTAATAACAAGAGTATCAGCAATAGCATAAAGATAAGAAGCTGCTCCGTCCTTAGCTATTTGTGGACAAGCATTAAAAAATGCATCTGTATATGTTTCATTAAAATCTAACATAGGCAATTTTGCCTCTGGATTTTCTTCTAACCATAGAGCAGCTGCAGTTTTCATTCCACTAAAACTAAAATCATAGTTTTCATTTTTTATATAAGGACGAGGAAATAATTTTTTATTAACTGTTCCAAGTTGTGCAAGTTTATCTAGATATGCACCTCCTGGATATGGAAGTCCTAACATTTTTCCAAACTTATCACAGGCCTCACCTGCTGCATCATCTAATGTTTTTCCTAGAACTTTCATTTCAAACGGACTTTGCATTTGAATTAAATGCGTATGTCCACCTGAAACTAAAATTCCTAAGGCTGGAAATTGTATTGTATTTTCTAAACCTGCAACTAATAAATGTGCGTGTAAATGATTTACACCTATAAGAGGAATACCTGTTGCAAAAGATAAGCTTTTTGCAAACTGTACCCCCACAAGTAAACTTCCCAAAAGACCGGGACCACGTGTAACAGCAATTCTATCAATATCAGATAATGTTTTACCTGTATCAAGTAATAATTTATCTAAAAGTGGACCAATCAAACGAGCATGTTCGCGTGATGCTAATTCTGGTACTACTCCACCAAAAAGAGCATGAACTGGAACTTGCGATGCCATAACAGAACCAATAAGCCCTGTATCGTCAACAAGTGCCAATCCTGTATCATCACATGAACTTTCAATACCTAATACAAGCAAGAGATTATCCGTTAAATGCTTTTCTATATTGTTCTACATCTTCTTTTGAACCAAAAAGAAAAGCAGTACGCACATGCACATTTTTTGGTTCAATTTCAAGAACACGCTTACCATTACCATCAAAAGCAAGCCCACCAGCTTGTTCCATTAAAAAAGAAAGTGGATTTGCTTCATAAAGTAAACGCAATTTACCATTTGTATTTTTCTTATCAGCAGGATAACTAAATAAACCACCATATAACAATGTTCTATGAAAATCAGCAACTAAAGATCCAACATAACGCAAAGAATGACTTCCATCATTAAAACTATCCATTGCTTTTTGATCTTGTTCTGACCATTTTGTATAATTAGCTAAATTTGCAGAATAATATTTTCCTTTTGTTGGAATATGAATATTTTCATGAGAAAGTAAAAATTCACCTACACTAGGATCAAGAGTAAATCCATGAACACCATGTCCAGTGGAATAAACCATCATAGTAGAAGGTCCATATAAGAAATATCCTGCTGCAACTTGTTCTGTACCATTTCGCAAAATATTCTCTTTTGTTAATTCTGTATTATCTTCAACTCGATAGATAGAAAAAATTGTTCCAATACTTACATTTGCATCAATATTAGAAGAACCATCAAGAGGATCAAAGAAAATTACATAATTTCCTCGTGGCTTATCAGTATCAACTATAATAAGATCATCTTCTTCTTCAGAACCCAATGCACAAACAACACCACAATTTTTCATTCTAAAAATCATAACGCTATTAGCAAAATCATCTAATTTTTGAACTTGCTCACCTTGAACATTAATATCACCTGTTCCGCCTAGTATATCTACTAAGCCAGCTTTTGTTACGCTACGAGAAATAATTTTTGCTGATAAAATTAAATCATGCATTAATGATGTAAATTGTCCTGTCGCCATTGGAGACCAAAGAAGTTGCATACTATGGATATGTTCTATTACACTAATTTCAGCCATTTTATACCTCTAAAAAAAGCCCATAAAGGGCTTTATAACAAATTTAATTATCCCGTTCTTCAATAACACCGTAAATCAATGTTGCTCCACCTAAATAACGAACAAGCCATGCACCCTTATATTTATTATTTTCAACATGACCAAATGATTTACTATTAATTTCTGCTTGCCAATCTTTCAAATCAAAAGGGGTTTCACTATATAAATGATTACCAGTCCATAAAACTTGGTCCACACCTAATAAAAGAACATTAGATGCATCACCAACAAATGGAAGTAATACTTTTGGATCAAAAGAAACAGCTAAATAACCTAATAATTCCCCACTTTGCATATATGGACGAAGTACCAAAACTTCATGCCCACCGGGAATTTCTTGAATATTAGCATAAATTTCACGTGTTTTTACTTCTCTATCATTAATAAATGAAAAATCAATATATTCTGGAATAAAAGAAGGAATTGCTCCTTGCACTTCACCATAAGAATCCAATGCATATATATGTGAAATCCAAGGGAATTTTGTAAATAAATTTGTTACAGCTACTTGGTTAGATATATCTAAAATACTATCCATTTCACGTAATAAATTTGTCAATTCACTATCCAAACGAGCAAAAGAAACTGTTAACTTCTCTTCCATTTCACTAACTTCAGCAATATCATGGAAGTCAACAACAGCTGGTTTATTTATATGTTTATAATAAAATCTCTTTGTATCTTTATATGTCGATGAATCAGTAATTTCTGTAATTGATGAACATGCTGAAAGTACAGTTAAACACAAACCTAAAAATATATTTTTTTTCAAGGTATCCCCCTAATTTGCTCTTACTTCTAATCTCTCAGCAAGCTTTGATAATAAGTCAGCTACATCAGAATTAAATTTTGTCATACTTACTTCTTGTTCTTGCTTTTTTTCTAATTCTGGTTCTGTTATAACTTCATTATTTGATTCTGTTACAACTTCTGTATCAAGCACTGGATCACTTTCTTCAAACTCTTCATTTTGAGTTTGTTCCTCTACATCAATATTTTCTGCACTGTTTACAACAACATCTGACTCATCTTGTGCAACCATTGCATCAATAGAAAAATCTTCTTCTACTACATGTTCTTTTTCATTTTTTTCATCTTGACTTATACGAGCCATATCAAGCATTGCATCAAGTTCTGCTTTTTCATTATCATCAATTTCTTTTTCTTCAAAAGATATTGGATCATTAGCATTCAAAGAAGAACTATCTAATACACTTTCATCTAATACAGTATTATTTTGTTCTTCGTCAACTATTTCATTGTTCATTAAAAAAGCATTATTTTCATCAATTATTTCATTTTCTTGAACAAGTTCATTTTCTTGAGCTATTTCAATATATTCTTCTTTTTTGGGCATTACAAAAGGTACATCAACAAGTGGAGTATCTTTTTCTATTATTTCATTTTCTTCATTAGAAATGACATCTTCCACTTGCTTTTCATTTTTATCCTTAGAAAGATAACTATCATTTATAGGTAAATCTAAACTTGGAATATTTTCTTCTTGTTCTTGAGAAACACCTTCTTTTTTAGCCATAAGTCCAAAAGAAGTATCAACATAATCATCTATTGCTAATAATTTTGTTGGATCTATTTTAACATCTAATTCTGGACACAAATTTTTAATATCAGCAATACGTTCTTGAAGTTCTTTTTTATCACCATAACCTTTCGTAATAAGTTCTTGGTAAATATCCAAAGCACCTTTATAATCACCTTGTTCTGCTAATAAATCAGCCATGCTTTTTGTTCTAAAAGGTGAATTTTCACTTGGTTCAACAACAATATTAGCATCTTTTACTAATTCAGCTAATGTTTGTTTAGCACTAACATTTTTCTTTTTTTGTTGTTCTGAAAAATTTTTGTAATTTTCTACATGTTCTTTTGGAAGAACATCATGCAAAGAATCACTTTCTTCAGTTTCATCATACGTTACTTTAGGTTGAACAGCTTGCTTTTCTGCTAATAAAGGAGTTGTTACTTCTTTTTTTTCAATAACAGGAGCTTGCAAAACATTTTGTACTATATGCTCAACTTTTGCAAAATCAGCTGGAGCCTCAACAGGTTGAATACCATCAAGAGACAAATTAGGTTGTTGATTGGTACGCAAGACATTTAAACCAGCTTCTAAAACTTGCACAATGCTTAAAGACTTATTACGCATAATTGCACTCATAAAACCAAGTGCTACTGTAAAATCAGAACTTTCATTTTCTGTAATTGCGTATTCTCTCCAAGCGTCCCAAAAATCAGGATAACTCAAAAATAATGATGCTAAACGTGCAACTTCTGCACCACATTGAGATTTACAACCACAAAGATTTAATAATTCAATAAGAAAAAGTCTTGCTTCCATATAATCAGGATTTATAGAAAGTCCCCGTCTAAGAACTTCAAAAGCCTCATTTATATATTGAGCATTATTTTCATCAGTGCCAAGTTCTGCTAAAAGTCTAGCAAGCTGCAAAAATAATTTTGTATTTGGTTCAAGACTAATAACTTCTCTATACCAATCTAACTTTGCAAGTTTTACTGATTTATCTTCACTCATAACACTACCTTTTCTTTATCCTAAATCAAAACTAATTTGCTTGATTATCTTCTTCTGTTTCAGTCCACATGGAATGAACATTATTTTTTCTTTCAAAGACATATAACACTTCATTTTCACGAACATAATTTAATCGTTCACGAATAGAACGCTCAATATAATCTTTATCTGTTTGTAACAATTTTATTTCTTGGCTTAATTCAGCCTGTTTTTTTTGAATATCAATTAACTCTTGTTGCATTTTAGCATAATGCTCTTTTACTCCCTGCCAAGCAAAAATACTTTGCTCACTAAATAGTAAACGATAACCTAGAGTAAGGTTTAAAAGTAGAGCAAAACACATAAAAACTGCTCTCCAAAAAAATGATACTGATGAGTCTTTTCCCATACCAAAACCTTAAACTTCCTCATTACACGTATCTTTGCAAAACGTATAAAAATAATTAAACCCTGATAGTACTGTAAAGAAAAGAGCTATATATAATAGAAAAATACCAATACTATGCATTGGAATACCAAAATAAGAATAATGTAACATTAAAGGAATAATAGCTAAAATTTGAAATGTTGTTTTCCATTTTCCATAGGTATCAGCAGCAAGAACAACACCATGATCAGCTGCAACAGCTCTAAGCCCTGTAACAGCAAGCTCTCTAACAACAACAAGATGTACTGCCCAAGCTGGAATCCAATCAAGAGAAGCTAATTCAATTAATATAGTACAAATAAGCAGTTTATCTGCAAGAGGATCTAAGAATTTTCCTAATGTAGTTACTTGTCCATAACGACGAGCAATATAGCCATCTAGTAAATCACTTAGAGCTGCAAACACAAAAAAAGCACAAGCTAAAAATGTTGCAAATTTTGTAGCAAGAGAAAGAAGCATAATAGTTGGTACAATTACTATTATACGTAATAATGTAATTTTAGTTGCAAGATTTAAATTTTTCACTGACCGAAGAAAGGAAAAAAATACATCTTTTTTATGTTTAAACATTCTCAAATCTCACTATAATTTTGCATTAATTTTTTTAAATTTTTAACACAGATTATGAGCCATTGCAAGGATAAATACCCATAATTTTTATTTTTTTATTTAGAATTTCTCTAGACTTATACTAGATTTAATCAAGAATTAATCTATAAATTTAATCAAACGAATAAGAAATTTCTTTAATAAAATTATCTTAAAAATATTTCTTTTTTAATAAACTT
>JAHHTE010000011.1 GCA_020024815.1 Mailhella sp. | reverse complement strand
GAACCCGCGACTTCAACCTTGGCAAGGTTGCACTCTACCACTGAGTTACTCCCGCATATATGGAGGCGGCATCCAGATTTGAACTGGAGATAAAGGCTTTGCAGGCCTCTGCCTTACCGCTTGGCGATGCCGCCATTATATGCGTCTCTGGAGCGGGAGACGGGATTTGAACCCGCGACTTCAACCTTGGCAAGGTTGCACTCTACCACTGAGTTACTCCCGCGTAACGAAGATAGTATTTATCGAAATTTGTTCTCTCTGTCAATAAAAAATTTCTAGTTTTTTATTTTTCTTTTTAATTGTATAACAAATTAAAATAAATTCATAATTATTTAGCTAACTAAATATAAAAAAAAGGTTTATAAGAAAAGATTTTTTTTGTGGGGGAAATGATTTCCCCCATACCCCCTCAATTAGGCACAATTATTGAAAAATGTTTCAATAATTGTGCCTAATTGAGTTGTTTGTAAAAAATCTATTTTCTCAAAAATTAAAAAGTTATTTAACTGTATTAAATACAAGTAGTTTTAGATATTACGTTATTTTTTATGATGTGGAAAAAATAAAAGCTCTTTTGCATGCAAAAGAGCTTTTGAATTAAAAAGTTTTGAGGGGAGAGTTTGAGAGGGGAACTTTTTCAAAAGTTCTCCTCTCAAAAAATAACATCATATTTTATACAAGTGTTTCAAGTTTTTGTAATGCGTCTTTAATACCTTCTGGTTTAGTACCACCTGCTTGAGCAACGTCTGGACGACCACCACCAGAGCCTTCTACAAACACAGCAATTTCTTTAATTAAACTTGGAGCAGTGTATTTGCTATGTAAATCTTTTGAAACATAAAGAATAAGTGATACTTTTCCATTATCTTCCATTGCAAGACACGCAACACCACTTGGAATTTTAGAACGAATATCGTCCATCATATCACGCAATGCTTTTATACTCATGCTTGGAACTTTTTGTACAAGAAGTTTTACACCATTAACTTCTTTTACTGCTCCCATAATATCGCCACCAATAGAAGATTGAGCTTTATCTAATTCTTTACGTAAATTTTTAATTTCTTTTTGTAAGCTATCAATACGAGGTAAAATTTCTCCTTGCTTTACTTTTAATTCTTGACAAAGGGTTTTACTTTCATCGCGTAACATTTTCATTTGTCTTATAGCTTTCCAACCAGCAACAGCTTCAATACGACGAGTACCAGCTGCAACCCCTGATTCTGATAAAATCATGAAAAAGCCAGCTTCACCTGTATTTTGTAAATGTGTACCACCACAAAGCTCCATAGAAACAGTTTGTTTATCATTACCAACAGTAAGCACACGAACTCTATCACCATATTTTTCACCAAAAAGGGCAATAGCTCCTTTTTCTTGAGCTTCTTTTTGGCTCATTTCTTGGGCAAGAACAGGATATGCCCCCATAATCATTTGGTTAACTCTACATTCAACTAAAGCAATTTCTTCTTCGGTCATTGGAGCTATATGGGTAAAATCAAAACGGAGTCTTTCTGGGGTTACAAGAGAACCAGCTTGATTTACATGATTTCCTAAAATAGCTTTTAACGCAGAATGTAAAAGGTGTGTACAAGTATGATGTTTCATACTATCCATGCGTAACTTATCATTAATTTGTAAGGTAACTTTTTCACCTTGTGCTAAAGAGCCTTGCTCAAGTAAAACTTCATGCACAATAATATCTTGTGCTTTAATGGTATCTTCTACTTTAATTTTGGAAGTACCTGTTAAAATATAGCCTTTATCACCTACTTGACCACCACCTGCTGGATAAAAAGGTGTTTTTTCGGTAATAACATAACCATGTTGCCCTTCTTCTAATTTTTCAATTTTTTGTGCTTTTTCATCTAAAATAGCAATAACAGAACTTTCTGCAATAAAATCTTCATATCCTACAAAAGTAGTTTTGACATTTTGTTGTAATGCTTCTTTAAAACGAGAAGTTAAATCAATTTCTCCAGAACCTTTCCATGCTGCTCTTGCTCTATTACGTTGCATTTGCATATTTTGATTATAACCATCAACATCAATAGTAAAATCATGTTTTCTGGCAATATCATCAACTATATCAAGAGGAAAACCATACGTATCATAAAGTTTAAAAGCAACTTCACCTGTAATAATTTTTTTACCTTGTGTTTTAGCTTTTTGAATTTCTTCTTCAAGAAGCATAAGTCCTTTATCTAAAGTTACACGGAAACGGTCTTCTTCTTCACGAACAGCACGCAAAATAAATTCTTTATGTTTAAATAATTCTGGATAAGCACTACCCATTACTTCAATAACTTGTCCTACTGTTTTGTACATAAAAGCTTCTTTGTTCAAACCAATTAATGTACCAAAACGTAAAGCTCGACGAATTAAACGACGTAATACATAACCACGTCCTTCATTAGAAGGAAGAACACCTTCAGCAATTAAAAATGCAGCTGCACGGCTATGGTCAGCAATAACGCGTAGTGCTGTATCCACATCATTTGTATCAGGTAAACTAAAACTATATGTTACACCAGCATCTTTTGCTGTAAATTGAATAATTTCTTGGAAAATATCACTATCAAAATTAGAACGCTTTCCTTGCATAATAGCAGAAATACGCTCCAATCCCATACCTGTATCAATACAAGGTTTTGCAAGACGTTCACGAGTTCCATCTTCTTTTTGGTTGTATTGCATGAAAACTAAGTTCCAGATTTCCAAAAACCTATCACAATCACATTTTCCAATACCACAACTATCACCACAGCTCATGTCTTCGCCTTGATCCACAAAAATTTCAGAACAAGGACCACAAGGACCAGTATCCCCCATACTCCAAAAATTATCTTTTCCAGCTATACGCAAAATTCTATCTTCTGCTACGCCAACTTTATCTCGCCAAATAGAAAAAGCTTCATCATCATCAATATAAACTGTAACGTAAAGCTTGTCCTTGGAAAGTTTTAATTCTTCAGTAACAAATTGCCATGCAAATTTAATTGCATCTTCTTTAAAATAATCACCAAAAGAAAAGTTTCCAAGCATTTCAAATAAAGTATGGTGTCTTGCTGTACGACCTACATTTTCAAGGTCATTATGTTTTCCGCTAACACGTAAACATTTTTGTGCTGTTGTTGCACGTTTTGTATCAAGTACCTTTTGTCCTAAAAATACATTTTTAAAAGGCACCATTCCTGCATTACAGAAAAGTAAGCTAGGATCATCATGGGGAATTAAGGACGCTGATTCAATTTTTTTATGGTTTTGTTTTTCAAAATAATCTAAAAATTTTTGTCGTATATCTTTAGCTGTAAGCATAATGAACCTCTTAAAATTAATATAAATAAAAATAATTACTAATGCCGTTTTTAATCCACTAAAATTATTTATCAAAAACAAGTTTATGAAATTTCTATTTTTTATAAATAAATTATTATGATAAAGTATATTAAAAGGTTATGAAAAGGCTTTTTTAGGGGAACTTAAATTTTCCCCTAAAAATAAAAACGTACTCAAAAAAATTCTATTCTTCGCCCATTTCTTCATCAAAATCATCTTCTGACATATTTGTAAACATATCAGAATTCATGCCAAGATGTTCAATAACTTTTGCTTCAATTTCATTGCGAAGAACTTCGTTTTCATCAAGCATAGCACGAACATTATCACGACCTTGACCTAATTTTTCAGAGCCATAAGCAAACCAAGCTCCACTTTTATCCACAATACCAGCAGCAACACCAAGATCAAGAATTTCAGCAGAACGTGAAATACCTGTACCAAAAATAATATCAAATTTAGCTTCTCTAAATGGAGGAGCCATTTTATTTTTAACAACTTTTACACGAGTTGTTGCTCCGTAAGACTCTTCTTTATCCTTTAATGTCTGCACTTTTCTAATATCCATACGCACAGAACTATAAAACTTAAGAGCATTACCACCAGTTGTTGTTTCAGGACTGCCATAACCCATCATACCAATTTTCATACGAATTTGGTTAATGAAAATAACACAGGTCTTTGATTTATGAATAGTTCCTGTTAATTTGCGCAACGCATGGCTCATAAGTCTTGCATGGCCACCAACTTGTGTTTCTCCCATATTTCCTTCAAGTTCAGATTGAGGAATTAGAGCTGCAACAGAGTCAACAACAACAAGATCAACAGCTCCAGAACGCACAAGCATATCAGCAATATCAAGTGCTTGCTCACCATGATCTGGTTGAGAAATAAGAAGTTCATCTACTTTTACACCAAGTCGAGCAGCATAAGCAGTATCAAGAGCGTGTTCTGCGTCAATAAAAGCAGCTGTACCACCTTGTTTTTGACACTCTGCAATTACGTGTAATGTAAGTGTGGTTTTACCTGATGATTCAGGACCATAAATTTCTGTTACACGTCCTTTTGGTAAACCACCAATACCAAGTGCTAAGTCCAAACCAATAGAACCTGTTGGAATAACTGGTACTTGTACATGAGCACTATCTGATAATTTCATTACAGCACCTTGACCATATTTTTTTTCAATAGTGGTAAGAGCTGTTTTAAGAGCTTCTAATCGAGCATTTTCTTGAGATGGAGTAGGCTTTTTCGCCATAATATTTTTCCTTTTTTATATACTTTTTAATTTATAAAATAATATCCTTGATAGTAAATAATGTCAAACAAAGTAATATGATAAGTTTTTAATAAGAAAAATTCTCACTTGCCTTGTTTTTTTGTCTTTGTTATATTTTTTTTTATGAAACAATATGACGGATTAGCACTTTTTTCAGGTGGATTGGATAGTATTTTAGCCGCAAGACTTATGATGGAACAAGGAAAAAAAATTCTTTGTTTACATTTTACAAGTCCTTTTTTTGGTGATGAAAAAGCTGTTCCACACTGGGAAAAAAAATATGGATTGGAAATAAAAGCAATTAATATTGCAGAAGATTATTGCAATATGCTTATTAATAACCCTGCAAACGGCTTTGGTAGTGCATTAAATCCTTGCGTTGATTGCAAAATTATTATGATGAAACACGCTAAAGCTCTTATGCAAGAATATGGAGCAAAATTTCTTGTATCTGGTGAAGTTCTTGGTCAAAGACCTATGTCGCAACGCCGTGATACATTAAATGTTATACGCCGTGATGCTGATGTAAAAGATATACTTTTACGTCCATTATGTGCTAAACACATGGATCCACTTACCATTGAAATCTCTGGAGAAATTGATCGAAGTAAATTACTTGGATTTTTTGGACGTGGACGAAAAGATCAATTAGCTCTAGCCAAACATTTTGATATAACAGATATTCCAACAGCTGCTGGTGGTTGTAAATTAACAGAAAAAGAAAATGCTAGGCGTTATTATGAAGTAATGCAAAAAATTAATAATCCAACAGCCAATGATTTTTATCTAGCAAATCATGGTAGACAACTTTGGAATAATGATATCTGGGTAAGTATTGGACGAAAACAAGCAGATAACGAGCAAATGCAACAATATATAAAAACAAATGATTATGTTTTACGTATAGAACATTTTCCTAGCCCTTACTGTATTGTACGACATGCAAAAAATTTACCAGTTCCTCAAGAAGAATTACAAATTATTGGTGAAATTTTAGCTAGTTATTCTAACAAAGCTTGCAATGCATATAATGAAAATAACATGCCAATTTCTATAAAAATAGAACATAAAAACGAAATTTCACGCATTAATGTAATACCTAAGAGAAATGAAATTTATAAAGAATTACATTTTGACGAAATTAAAGAAGCATTACAACAATTAAAAAAACAAGATAAATAAAAAACTCCTTATCGGAGTTTGTATATTATTAATAAAAATAATGTGCTACTAAATTAACTTTACTTTTACATAGGGAAACTTTTATTATGGTTTCCCTATCATTTATCCTTTCAAACAGATAATCAAAAATTTTTGCATACACAATTAAATACATAACTATATAATATTACTATTAATAGTAAAAGTATTTTATGTATAATTTTTCATTTATAAAAAATCAAACTTTTAGTTCAGTAGCATTATAGAGTTTTTTAAAAATTCGTATTATCATTCAGAATTATTTATACAATTATAGTATACTTAAAACATTTTTATAGAACAATCACATGTCATTATTTATAGTATTGTTTACTAAAAATTCCCCCAATATATTCCAAAAAATTATTTATATTCAATTCGTTCTATTAATTTTTGTAAATTATTCAAATCACCTTCCATATAATCTTCTGGATATAATAATTCTGACATATACCAAGGTGAATTCACAGATAACGCAGTTTGAGCATTACTTGAAAAATCATATAATTCTTGAAAAATTTTTTCTTTATTGCGTATAGTATCAGTATCTTTTGTTTTAGCTTCATCATATAACGAAGCTAAAATTAAAGCTTTTTCCTTTACATTCTTTTTATAGTCATCTTTATTGCCATTTTTTAATGCATTTGCAGCTGCTATCTCATATTTAGTTACTTCACAAGAAACGTATAATAAATAATCTGTTAAAAGCATAAAAACTCCTTTATGAAATAGCTATCACATTTCTTTATGATTGTTAATTGAAATTACAATTTTAGAACTTATAAGAATACTATAAGGAATATTGCACAATTAACATAATAAGGATAAAATAAAATTAGTTTAAAAACATAACACTAAGATTAAATTATAATTATATTAATTACTCATCACTTTCCCAAAAATTTATTAAACCTTTTTCTAACCATTCATTAAAATTATCTATATAAATACAAACAACATTATCCCAATATTTTGGTAATAAATTCCCTGCTCCTGTAATAATAACTTGATTTGCATTTTTATCTTGTTTCATTAATAAAACTTTCCCATCACTTGTATTGCCAATTGCAAGATATTCGGGACAAAACTCATATATGCACAAATACTCTTGTGCTTCTATAAATTCCTCAACTGAAAATAAATTAACTTCACCATAATCAACACAAATTTGTTCAGGTTGATTATCACAAGCAATAAGTGCATTAACATAACTTAGAGGTATAATTGCTTTCTTACTTGTTTCATATTCTTCTATTTTTTTTATAATCATAATTCTTCAACCAAATACAATTAATATTTTTTATAAACATAATACTCTTTATTCAATGCCAAAATAATCACCCATGAAATAAATAACATTAACCAATAGTATTAACTTTCAAACAACCATTGCACATCTTTACACAATAATATTATTATCCGGTTCTAATAATAATTGAGAAATATTTTTTGGGGAACAAAGTATAACTTGTGTTTCAACTCCTAGAAAATAATAAACAGCCTTACATTTGTGTACAAACTTTTTGTCAACACTAAATAATTTATCAGCCATTGTAGCATACACAGCATGTGTAACATCATGAATACCAGAAATTGCTTTTTTTCATTTTTATCTGCATAATAGCCATTATAATTGAGAACATTGAATAATATTTCCACTGCAGATTCTACCATGGCATGTGATTCTCTTATATTATTATATATTCCTTTCAATTCTCCCCCCCCAATATCCAAGTGTACTAATAATTGCTTCATGCTCCCATATTTTATCATAACGAAGAGTAGATATGGATACATTATGTTTATCCTGCTTACAAGCTTTTTGATAATTATTATTATTATCAATTTCATATCTTTTTTTTGCATTATCTTTGATTTGACCAGTAGTATCATGGTGAGCTACCCTTGCATAACACATTATTGGACTTTCTTCAATAATAATTATACTTTTAAATGAAGGTAAGCATTCAAAGTTATTTGTAAACCTCGAAATTTGATCAAAAAGTTTCAGCATATTTTCTTCATAATCACTTCCACCATTAACAAATGCAGTATAAATTTCCTCTATGTGTGCAGGACTATACAAAAATTGTACTGAATTTTTTTTAATTCTTCAACTGCTTGACCTATTGATTCATCATCTAATGAATAGATATAAATATTGTGATCTAAATAAAATTTCATTTATACATACTCGTTACATTCTAAAATGTTTATCTACTACTTTTATAACAATATGCTTATTAAGCAAAAATTATTATTTTATAAAACGTCATAGGAAGTTATCAACATTTAAACCATTAAATTATCAACAAACAACGATAAACAAAGTTACAAAAAATATCAATACAATTTACAGAGAAGTTTTTCATACTAATCCTTTTACATAATTAAACAACTCATAAGCCTATAACTATTTAAAATAATTTCTTAGTAAACAATTGATAACATACGTGTTTAATTGTTAATCCTTGTACGAGACCTGTTGTAGAAAAAATTGCATGGAGTTTTCCAACTTAAACACTTACGACGTCTATTATTAATCAAATCTAATTTTTGTCTTAAGTCTTCTTACATAATCATAAATAAATTTGTTTTTAGATAGATTTTTCTAATAACATATTAGTTTTTCATTTGTTTCCACTTTACTATGTAGCATAGACATCTACATAGTAAATCTATTTTTATTTCTTCTTTTATTTGACATGAGAAATAAATTCCTTTTCTGTATCTAACTAAACAAATTTCATAATAACCCACAATAACACATAAAAAAGATAGCTTATTGCTTTTTCGATACATTACTGTCATTTCTTTTCATATAATTGCTGTTAATAGTCTCGTTTTTTTAACATAGGACTAAATTATACATTTACTTTTGCCTATGCATGAAAAATATTGTTAAAGTTCCAATGGTAAATTTATGACAATTATTCACTTTCTCTGAATATTTTATTAGTGATATCCCATTTTAAAATGAATTTTTTTCAACTCCTTTTTTCACTTTATGTCGTTATTTTTGAAGATTATTTGAGATTATTTTTTCTGCATAAATCCAATATAAATAGTTTTAAAGCTTACTTTTCCATATAATGCAGTATTTGTAATTTGCTCATAAGACATGTATACTGTAATTTTCCGCAATAATATCAGATCGTAATTTTATGTTACCGTGATTAATTTTTCGTTTATAATTATAACTATAATTATGTTAAACAGTGATAGAATAATACTCTTTGTTATTTTTTACTATTTCTCTTTAATAGTTAAATGTTATCATCAAAGTAAATTAGTAATTTTCTATAACTAAAATTTAAAACTTATTATACCATAAGTTTACTTTTTCAATTAGAATTAAATTTTTACTTCTAAGTAAAACTTCTGTGTATGATTAAGCCGAATATCAATCAACTTATGGTTTACTATTAGCAACTTTTTATATATACCTATCGTGCTTCGTTTTACAGTTAGAAATATAATAACAATACAAATAATAGATCTCTTTCAAATAGACATAAATATAAAAACGTAAATTAGAAAAAATAGATAGTAGCATGTTATTATGCTATTCACTTGCTGTTACAGAAATAATAATAATAATAAATTCTTACACATCAATACTATGGATTTAATTCTCTTCTAGCTACTTTCATTGTATATTTATAACAGCAAAATTTTAAATTATACTATACAATATTGACAAGTTAAACAAACAAATAATAAACATTACTTACTTTAACAAAACACTATTCTCTTCTAGATATAATTAACGAACACAGCAAGCATGCACCAAAAGAGAACAGTCTTTTATCTAAGATTTGCAGTCCCACTCTAACCGAGGGGTTTATTAAAAAAAATACAAAAAAAAGCTCCAATCATCATTGATCGGAGCTTTTTAAACTTTATAACAAAGTCTTATTCAGCAGCAACAGCTTCTGCATTGCTCTCATGTTTAGTGAGTTCAATAATAGCCATTGGAGCACTGTCACCTTTTCTTGGCATAGCAAGTTTCATAATTCTTGTATAACCACCAGGAATACCAGCATACTTTGGTGCAATTTCATCAAAAAGTGATTTTACTAATTGGTGATCACCAAGTACACGGAAAGCAAGACGACGTGAATGAACATCATTACGTTGAGCAAGAGTAATAAGAGGTTCAACTACACCACGTAAATCTTTTGCTTTTGCAACAGTAGTGCGAATACGACCATGAATCAAAAGAGCTTTAGCCATGTTATTAAACATTGCTTTACGATGGGAAGGATTTCTGCCCAACTTTCTACCAGAATTGTTATGCCTCATGGTGTTGCTTCCTTTTCCATTCTTGGTATTTTTTGTCAAATCCGTCTATTTTCATACCGAAATCAAGTCCCATACTAATAAGCATTTCTTTGATTTCATCAAGAGATTTTTTACCAAAATTCTTTGTTTTAAGCATATCATTTTCAGAACGTTGAACTAATTCACCAACTGTTGCAATTTGTGCTCCATGTAAGCAATTAGTTGCACGGACAGATAATTCAAGGTCATCAATGCTTTTAAAGAGATTTTCGTTAATATCTCCTGCGTCAGACGCACCGAGACAACTTTCATCAGATACTTGTTCATCAAAATTGATAAACACAGCAATCTGTTCTTTTATAATTTTAGCACTATAAGCAATAGCATCTTCTGGAGTAATAGAACCATCAGTCCATACTTCTAAGATAAGCTTATCATAGTTAGTCATTTGACCAACACGTGCTTGTTCAATCGTATAAGAAACCTTACGTATAGGTGAAAAACTGGAATCAAGTTTGATAAGACCAATTTCATCATTAAGACCAGTATGCATATCTGCAGGTACATAGCCTTTTCCCATACGTGCTTCAAATTCAAGGTCAAACTCAACATCTTCTGTCAAAGTTGCAATGTGCAATTCAGGATTCAACACTGCAACATGTTGATTTTCTTGAATATCAGCAGCAGTAACCTTACCCTTTTTATTAACTTTTAAAGTTAATTTTTGAGGAGCATCAGTATCCATTGCAAGACGAACTTGTTTTATATTAAGAATAATATCAGTTACATCTTCAAGAACACCTGGAATTGTGGTAAATTCATGCTGAACACCAGCAATTTTTACAGACACAAACGCAGAACCTTGTAAAGAAGCTAACAAAACTCGGCGTAAAGCGTTACCAATGGTAGTACCATAACCACGTTCAAGAGGTTCACACATGAATTTTCCGTACATTGGTCCAGAAACTTCATTATCACGAACAATTTGATCAGGTTTAACAAGTACACCCCAGTTACGAGCATTGATGAGCCTGTTGGTTTGATTTGTAGACATGTACACTCCTGCTTATTTGGAGTAAAGTTCAACGATAAAGGACTCGTTAATTGGAGTTTGAATATCGTCACGTTGAGGTAATGCTTTTACTGTTCCTTTAAACGCTGCACCATCAACTTCAAGCCATACAGGACAACCGCGACGAGCGATAGCACCTTGAGCATCAGCAATTACTGGAATTTGACGATTCTTTTCGTTCACAACAATAACATCACCTACTTTAACTTGCAAAGAAGGAATATCAACTTTGTGTCCGTTAAGAGTGAAAATACCATGACGAACAAGCTGACGAGCTTGAGCTCTGGAATTTGCAAATCCCATACGGTAAACAACGTTATCTAAACGGCGTTCTAAGGTTTTAAGAAGGTTTTCACCTGTAACACCTTTCGCCATATCAGAAGAGTAAAAATATCCTCTGAATTGTTTTTCTAATACACCGTACATACGACGTACTTTTTGCTTTTCACGAAGCATGAGTGCATATTCACTAAGCTTCTTTCTAGCACGACCATGTTGGCCTGGTGCATAAGGACGACGATCTTGAGCACACTTATCAGTATAGCAACGATCACCTTTCAAAAATAATTTTGCACCTTCGCGACGACAAATACGGCATTTTGCATCATTATATTTAGCCACGGTTCTATCTCCTGATTATACGCGGCGTCGTTTTGGGGGACGACATCCGTTATGAGGAATAGGGGTTACGTCACGAATGAACGCAACTTTAAAACCTGCTGCGTTAATTGCACGCAATGCAGATTCACGACCAGCACCGGGACCCTTAACGTAAACACCAACAGTACGCATTCCATTTTCTTGTGCTTTTTTAGCAGCTGTTTCAGCAGCTACTTGAGCAGCAAAAGGAGTGGATTTACGTGAACCTTTAAAACCACTTTGTCCGGCAGATGCCCAACTAATAGCATTGCCACGAGTATCGGTAAAGGTAATAATGGTATTATTGAAGGACGCTTGAATATGGGCAACACCCAATGGAACGTTCTTCTTTTCTCTTTTTTTAACTGCGCGTTTGGCTCTAGCCATTGTACACTTCCCTTGGATTATAATCCAGAATCATTAGAGGGCAGTACCCTTACTTCTTTTTACCCACAGCACCACGACGTGGACCCTTACGAGTACGTGCATTGGTTTTTGTGCGTTGACCATGAACAGGCAAACCACGACGATGACGAAGTCCGCGATAGCAACCAACATCCATTAAGCGTTTGATGTTAGAGCTTACTTCACGACGAAGATCGCCTTCTACCTTATAATTTGATTCAATTTCCTTACGGAGTTCGTTCACCTCATCAGCATTTAAATCATCAATGCTACGATTCCAATCAATCTTGGTAGCTTCAAAGATTTCTAAAGAAGTCTTTGGACCAATGCCATAGATATAGGTGAGCGCAATATCCGCTCTTTTGCCACGAGGCAAATCAACACCTGCAATTCTTGCCACAGTACTACTCCTGCAAGTTAGCCCTGACGTTGTTTATGTCTGGGGTTTTCGCAGATAACTCTAAGAACACCCTTACGTCTAATTACCTTACACTTAGGGCAGATTTTTTTTACGGACGGCCTAACTTTCATCGCTCTCTCCGTTTTATTCAAAACTCAACGTTAGCGTTGGAATTGTGTTTATTAGTGGATATTTCTATCCTTGTCAAGAGGCTATCCTCACCATTTCCATATTTTTATCAGCAAGTACCTGTATAATTTGAAGATAAACTTAAAATTTCAGGTCCGTCTGATGTTATCACTATACTATGTTCAAAATGTCCAGCAAGACTACCATCTTTTGTATTTGCTGTCCATTTATCAGGAAGAATTGTTACTTCATACGTTCCAACAGCTAGCATAGGCTCAATAGCAAGCGCCATACCTTCTTGTAATGGAATATTATTTCCACCCATTGGAACAAAGTTTGGAACTTCTGGCTTTTCATGAAGTGAAGCACCAATTCCATGTCCCACAAAATTTCTTATAACATGATACCCATTTTTTTCTGCATGTCGCTGCACCGCCGCAGAAATATCATACAAAGAATTACCGATAGTAGCAGCCGCAATTCCATTATGCAAACATTCTTCTGTAACTTTGCAAAGTTTTTTAGCTTCTTCTGATACTTCACCTACAAAAAAGGTACGAGCACTATCACCATAAAAACCTTCATAACAAACGCCCATATCACAACTAACAATATCACCTTCTTTAAGAATACGATCTTTAGAAGGAAATCCGTGTACTATGGTTTCATTCACAGAACAACATAAAGCAAATGGAAATCCGCAATATCCTTGAAATGCAGGTCTCACTTTCATTTTGCGACACATTTCTTGAGCAATATCCTCAAGGAACATAGTTGAGATGCCAGGTTTTACAGCTTCGCCTAAGGCATCTAATACTCTTGAAACCATGCCATTTGCAATACGCATTTTGGCAATTTCATTTTCATTTTTTATGTAGACACCACGAAACTTTTTCATAACCTAACGACCTCTTCTATTCTTTTCAATCAAGCTATCGTATTGCTTTGAGATCATATGAGACTCAACTTGTCCCATAAAATCAATAGCAACACCAACCAAAATTAATAAGCTTGTTCCACCAAAATAAAATGGAACGTTAAATTTTGCAATAAGCATCATTGGAAGAACAGATATTATAGCAATGTACACACCACCCCACAAAGTAAGACGGCTAAGTACAGCATCAATATATTCACGTGTTTTATCACCTGGACGAATACCAGGAACAAAACCACCAGCTTTCTTAAGATTTTCAGCAATATCTTTGGGATCAAAAATTACTGCTGTATAAAAATAACAAAAGAAGAATATAAGTGCTACAAAAACAATATTATATATAATGCTACTTGGTTGGAACCAACGCACTATTTCTTGCAACCATAAAGCTGTTGAGAAAGAACCTAAGGTTGCAGGAAAAAGCAATAAGCTTTGTGCAAAAATAGGAGGAATAACACCAGCAGTGTTTATACGAAGAGGTAAATGAGTAGTTTGACCACCATATACCTTTCTTCCCATTTGTCTTTTAGCATAGTGAATTGGAATTCTACGTTGTGCTCTTTCCATAAACACAATACCAAAAAGAACTACTCCCATTAGCACAATGAGAAAAAGAACAAAAAGTATACTCATATCCCCTGCTGATACAAGTTGATAAACTCGTGCTAAGGCACTAGGAATACCAACAACGATACCAGAAAAGATAATTAAAGAAATACCATTACCAATTCCACGAGTTGAGATTTGTTCACCTAACCACATAATCAACATTGTTCCTGCGGTTAAAGTAATAATGGTTACAACTTTAAATTCTAAACCAGGGTTAAGTACAACAGGTAAATTACTTACAGGACTTGTCATACCTTCTAATAAGGCAGTAATACCAAATCCTTGAATAACAGTAATTAACACAGTTAAATAGCGGGTATACTGTGTAATTTTACGACGTCCGGCTTGCCCTTCTTCTTTTGCCATACGTTTAATATCAGGACTAATTACTTGCATTAGTTGCATAATAATAGAAGCTGAAATGTAAGGCATAATTCCAAGGGCGAAAACTGACACATTGGAAAGTCCGCCCCCAGAAAACATATCTAACAAGGCAAAAACTGAACCTTGTAAACGTGCGAAGAAGTCAGCAAGAGCAGCAGTATCCACGCCAGGAACTGGAACATGCGCACCAACTCTGTAACAAACTAATAAAAAGAATGTCCACATAATTTTGGTACGTAATTCACCAGAAGACGCAAGTTTATCTACTCCGCTTGACACTTACTATTCCTTTTCTGCTTGTTCTGTGCAGCAGCACTCACATTGACATAATTCATTTACTTTACCACCAGCAGCTTCTATTTTAGCTTTTGCTGATTGAGCAAAGCGATGAGCTTCAACAGTCAAAGCTTTTGTTACGTTACCACCACCAAGAATTTTTACTGGTGCACCGTAACGACAAAGTCCACGACTATAAATATCATCTAAAGTAATTTCAGTTTTACCTTCGAAGGACGCTTCTAAGCGATCGAGGTTGATAACTTCAAAAGTTACTTTGAAATCAAAGTTTTTGAAGCCACGTTTTGGTAAACGACGCATTAAAGGCATTTGACCGCCTTCAAAGCCAGCTTTTACACCGCCACCTGCACGTGCATTTTGACCTTTATGGCCTTTACCAGCAGTGTGACCTAAGCCTGAACCGTCACCACGACCAACACGTTTGCGTGTTTTGCGTTCTTCAGGGAATGGATAAAGTTCGTTAAGTCTCATTATTCGCTGACCTCAATTAGGTGTTTTACCTGTTCGATCATGCCACGAATAGCAGCATTATCCTTAAATGTTTTTACCATTTCGCGACGTTTAAGACCAAGAGCATCAAGAGTTTTCTTTTGAGCAGGCTTGATACCAATACGACTGCGAACGAGTTTTACTTTAATTTCGGACATGGCATTCTCCTACCTTATTTACGAGGAGCTTCAAGCTTCTTACCGCGAATTTCAGAAACTTCTTCTGCACTGCGTAAAGAAGTGAGTCCTTCCATAGCTGCACGAAGCACGTTATGGGGATTATTTGTGCCAATCGCTTTAGAAAGAACGTCGGTAATACCAACAGCTTCCATAACAGCACGAACTGCACCACCAGCGATAACACCAGTACCACGAGAAGCAGGTTTCAAAAGTACGCGACCTGCACCGAAACGACCTAAAACTTCATAAGGTAATGTTCCTTCAAGTAAAGGAATTTTTACCATTGATTTTCTAGCTCTTTCACTAGCTTTACGGAGAGCTTCTGGTACTTCTTGAGCTTTACCAAGACCAAAACCTACGCTTCCGTTTCCGTCTCCAACTACAACAAGGGCACTAAAACTAAAGCGTCTACCACCCTTAACAACTTTCGCAACCCGGTTCAAATGGACGATTTTTTCGATAAGACCGGAATCTTGCGTTTCTTGCTTTTGTTCCATGTTTTTTCCTGTACTATTATTAGTCAGATTTTTGCCTTACAGGCTAGTCCATTAGAACTCGAGACCACCTTCACGTGCACCATCAGCAATAGCTTTGATGCGACCATGATAGAGGTATCCATTACGATCGAAAACAACTTGTTTAATATTTTTTTCTAACGCAATACGAGCAACTTCTTTACCAACAATTTCAGCTCCAGCTTTATTGCAAGCTACTTTTTGACCAGCTTTAGCAAGTGCTAAAGTAGAAGCTTGAGCTAAAGTTGCACCAGTCATATCGTCAATAATTTGGGCATAAATATGCAAATTAGAGCGAAACACCACTAAGCGAGGGCGTTCAGATGTGCCGGAGAGTCGCTTACGAATGCGAACTTTACGCTTCATGCGAACTTCATTTTTAGAAAGCATCATATCTATAACCCCTATTTGCCCTTACCACCGGACTTACCGGCCTTGCGGCGAATAATTTCATTTTCGTACTTAATACCTTTACCTTTATATGGTTCAGGCTTACGTAAACGACGAATTCTTGCACACATTTCACCAACTAATTCTTTATTAGAACCAGAGATGGTGAGTTTTGTGCCTTCCGCTTTAGCTTCAATTCCTTTAGGAAGTTCTACAATAACTGGATGTGAAAAACCAAGTGCTAATTCAACAATGTTACCTTTTATAGCAACTTTATAACCAACACCGATAACTTCTAAAGTCTTTGAAAAACCTTTTGTTACACCTTCAACGCAGTTAGCTAAAAGTGTACGACGAAGACCATGTTGAGCAGCTGTTGTGCGATCTTCAGCGTCCTTACGAGTAATAGTAACAGATTCTGCTGTTACTTCGTAATTCAAAAGGTCACAAAGCGGAGTTGTCAAAGAACCTTTAGGTCCTTTTACTTCCACTATATCTTGACCCAATTTCACTTCAACACCCTTAGGGAGAGCGATGGGCAATTTACCAATTCTAGACATTGTTATTCCACCTTGCTAAGTATGTTGGCTTACCAAACTTCACAAAGAAGTTCGCCACCGCTTTTACGATCGTGAGCACTTGCACCGTCGAGAACACCTTTAGAGGTAGACAAAATACAAATACCAAGTCCGTTTTGTACGCGTGGAATATGGTGAGCGTTTACATAAATGCGGCGACCTGGTTTACTAATACGGCGTAAACCACTAATCGCAGGGCGGCCTTTGACATACTTTAGCTCAATGGTAATGTTACGGTCTTCAACCTTAACATCTTCCACATAGCCTTCCTGCTTAAGGATGGATGCTAAAGCTTCCTTCATCTTAGAGCGCGGCACACTTACTTCCTTATGAAGGGCCATGTGTGCGTTGCGGATACGCGTAAGCATATCGGCAATAGGATCGGTCATGGGATTTCTCCTAAATTATATTGCTGTTACCAGCTAGATTTGCGAACTCCAGGTAATTCACCTTGGAGAGCCATTTTTCTAAAACAAATACGGCATAAACCAAAATGACGCATATAGCTTCGTGGGCGGCCGCAAATAGGACAACGATTGTAACCACGAGTAGAGAATTTTGGTTTACGAGTTGCTTTTACTTCAAGAGCAGTACGGGACATACTCTAATCTCCTTACTTACGGAAAGGCATACCAAGTTGCTCAAGCAACAATTTGCCTTCCTTGTCCGTGGTTGCGGTTGTAACGATAGTAATATTAAGACCTTTGCTATTTTCAATACGATCTGATTCCATTTCTGGGAAAATCATATGTTCTTTAACACCAAGAGTAAAATTACCACGACCGTCAAAACCACGATCAGGAATACCGCGGAAGTCACGAACACGAGGTAAAGCAAAGTTCATCAACTTGTCTAAAAAGTCCCACATTTGTTCTTTACGTAAAGTAACACGAACACCAATAGGCATACCTTCACGAAGTTTGAAAGCTGCAATAGACTTTTTAGCACGGGTTACGACAGCTTTTTGACTGGCAATAGCTGATAATTCTTGAACTGCTTCTTCAATCAACTTATTGTTCTGTGCTGCAGAACCAAGGCCGATATTCAAAGAGACTTTTTCAATTCCAGGAACCTGCATAGAAGATTTATAATTAAACTCTTTTTGCAATACCGGAACAACTTTTTCTCTGTAAATACTTTCAAGACGGGTCATCGTCGCACCTTCTAGAGAGTTTTGTTGCACTTCTTGCAGAAGCGAACTTTTTTGTCATTTTCCATTCTGTAACCAACACGAGTTGGAGCTTGGCATGATTGACAAACTACCATTACGTTAGATACATGAATTGGCATTTCTTTATCAACAATACCACCAGGTTCACGTTTATATGGATTTGGTTTAACGTGGCGTTTTGCCATGTTAACTTTTTCAACTAAAACGCGGTCGGATTTTTTCAAGATTTTTAAAACCTTGCCTACTTTACCAACTTCCGCGTCCTTACCGGTGATAACTTTTACTACGTCACCTTTGCGAATACGATATTTATTCATATCAATATGCTCCTACAACACTTCAGGCGCAAGGGACACGATTTTCATAAAGTTCATAGCACGAAGTTCACGAGCTACTGGTCCGAAAATACGGGTACCTACTGGTTCACCTTGCTTAGAAAGAAGCACGGCTGCGTTGGTGTCGAATTTAATATAGGAACCATCTGTACGACGAACTTCTTTTGCGGTACGAACGATAACTGCTTGCATTACGTCGCCTTTTTTTACTTTAGCGTGTGGGATTGCATCTTTTACAGATACAACAATAATATCACCCACAGAAGCATAACGGCGATGAGAACCACCGAGAACTTTAATGCAAGCCACTTCTTTAGCACCAGAATTGTCCGCCACTTGAAGACGAGATTCTACTTGAATCATGGCTTAATTCCTCTTAAATAATACAATCCTTAAATTTTCTTCACGCATACTATGCTATTTCTTGAAAAAAGAAAAGCAAAAATATGCGTAAAGAAAAAAAACTTTAAGGCTAGATAGCTTTCTCAAGCACTGACACTAAGTGCCAACGTTTGTTACGGCTCATTGGTCTGTATTCAACAATTTTAACTTTATCGCCGATGCCACATTCGTTCATTGGGTCATGTGCTGTGCATTTTTTACGACGACGCACATATTTACCTAAACGAGGATGTTTTACCAACGTTTCTACACGTACAACAATGGTTTTGTCGCTCTTATCGCTAATAACGATACCTACGAGCGTTCTGCCCTTGCGCTGTTCAATTGCGCTATTCATATACGCTCCTATGCCTTGATGCCTTTTTCTGACATAACAGTCAAAATACGGGCAATATCTTTTTTGGTGGCAGGAATTGATGCAGTTTTTTCAAGCTGTGCAGTTGCATGTTGAAAACGAAGATTGAAAAGTTCTTGACGAAGAGAAGTCAATTTTTCTTTCAAATCTTTTTCGCTCAATTCACGAATTTCAGTCATTTTCATATTAGAAAGCTCCCTCTCTCGTTACAATAACAGTTTTGATAGGCAACTTATGAGAAGCACGAAGCAAAGCTGTTTTTGCAAGTTCAAGGTCTACTCCCTTGATTTCGTAAAGAACACGGCCTGGTTTTACAGGAGCGCACCAGCCCACTGGTGAACCTTTACCGCTACCTTGACGAGTTTCAAGGGGCTTTGCAGTAACTGGATGATCGGGGAACACACGAATCCAAACTTGACCACCACGACGAATATGACGCATCATAGCGATACGAGCAGCTTCGATTTGTTGGCTGGAGAGCTTGCCATGTTCCACCGCTTTCAAGCCGATGTCACCGAATGCAACGGTAGCACCACGAGTAGCTGGACCGCGTAAACGACCTTTTTGCCATTTACGGAATTTAATTCTTTTTGGTGCAAGCATTATTGTTCCACCTCTTTATCAAGGATTTCGCCTTTGTAGATCCACACTTTGATACCAATAATACCATAGGTGGTGCTAGCTTCAGCAAATCCGTAATCAATGTCAGCACGAAGGGTTTGCAAAGGTACTCGACCATCGCGATACCATTCAGAACGTGCAATTTCTGCACCTGCTAAACGACCGCCAGCAGTAACTTTGATACCTTCTGCCCCAAATTTACGAGCCATAGTAACAGTACGTTTCATAGCACGACGGAAAGCAACACGGCGTTCTAATTGAGCACCAATGCTTTCTGCTACTAATTGCGCGTCAATTTCAGGACGACGAATTTCATTAACTTCAAGTGCAAATTCACGGCCGAATTTTTTCTTGAGATCACCACGAAGTTTTTCAATTTCAGCACCTTTACGTCCGATAATGATACCTGGACGAGCTGTTGAAAGAATAAGGCGAATTTTATCACCAAAACGTTCGATCTCAATTTTGGAAATTCCTGCTGCGTAAAGAAGTTTCTTCACATGTTTACGGATCTTGTGATCTTCAAAAACATTAGAAGCATAATCTTTTTTACTGTACCAGCGAGAAAGCCAGTTTTTATTATATCCGAGCCGGAAGCCGTAAGGATGTACTTTTTGACCCATAGCCTTACTCCTGTCCTTCCGCGAGAATTACGGTGATGTGGCTTGTGCGTTTGCGAATGTGCATAGCACGGCCTTGTGAGCGTGGCATAAAACGCTTCCATGTTGGACCTTCATTAACAACCACTTCTTTTACAATCATGGAGTCAACGTCGATTCCAGGTAATTGAGCTGCATTTGCCAACGCTGAACGAACCACACCATATAAAACACCAGCTGGTTTATTAGGCGTGAATTTGAGCATGTTCAATGCGTCTTCTACTGGTAAGCCCTTAACGTTTTGAGCAACGAGACGGGTCTTACGTGGAGAAACACGTTGATACTTTGCAATTGCTTTAGATTCCATGTACGTTACCCGCTATTTTTTTGCTTTAGATTTTTTGTCAGCAGCGTGACCATAATAGGTACGGGTTGGTGAAAATTCACCAAGTTTGTGTCCTACCATGTTTTCTGTAACAAAAACTGGAATGAATTTTTTACCGTTATGAACGGCAAAGGTAAGGCCAACCATTTCTGGAAGAATAGTAGAGCGACGGGACCAAGTTTTAATAACTTTATGATCACCAGTAGAAGCTTCTACTTTCTTCATGAGGTGGCCGTCCACAAATGGGCCTTTTTTTAATGATCTAGGCATAATGATCGGCTCCTCTTACTTCTGACCGCGACGTTTTAAAATGAGACGGTTGGAAGGTTTCTTAGGATCACGAGTCTTGTAACCCTTAGTTGGGATACCCCAAGGAGTTACAGGATGACGACCACCTGAGCTACGACCTTCACCACCACCTAATGGGTGGTCAACTGGGTTCATTGCAACACCGCGTACCTTTGGACGGCGAGATAACCAACGGTTACGACCCGCTTTACCAAGGTTAATATTTTCATGCTGTACGTTACCAACTTGACCAACAGTAGCGATACAAGAGAGAAGAACACGACGAACTTCACCAGAAGGTAAACGCAAAGTTGCATATTTGCCTTCTTTAGCAACTAATTGAGCATAGGTTCCAGCAGCACGGCACATTTGACCACCGCGACCTGGATTGAGTTCGATATTATGTAGATTTGTACCTACAGGAATACGAGCCATTGGAAGAGCATTACCTGGTTTAATATCTGCTTTTTCACCAGCTAAAATAGCATCACCTTGTTTGATACCAACAGGAGCTAAAATATAACGCTTTTCACCATCAGCATAATGCAAGAGAGCAATACGTGCTGTACGGTTTGGATCATATTCAATATGGGCAACCGTTGCAGGAATGTCCATTTTATTACGTTTGAAGTCAATAATACGGTATAAACGTTTATGACCACCGCCACGACGACGGCTAGTTACACGACCGTTATTATTGCGACCACTTTTCTTGGTCAAACCTTCAGTGAGCGACTTTTCCGGAGTTGTTCTGGTAATTTCAGCAAAATCAGAAACAGTTTGGAAACGACGGCCAGCAGAAGTAGGTTTTAACTTACGAACTGCCATGTCTTACACTCCCTCGAAGAATTCGATTTTATCACCTTTAGCAAGGGTAACGTAGGCTTTACGGTAGCCTGCGATACGACCTTTTACACGGCCTGCACGCACACGTTGGCGTGGTTTAACCGTAACTACATTTACTTTTACAACCTTAACCTTAAAAGCTTCTTCAACAGCTTTTCCGATTTCGATCTTATTTGCCTTAGGGTCAACAAAAAAAGCAATTTGCTCTGCTGAATCACGGAGCATTGTAGCTTTTTCGGTTACCACAGGGCGGAGAAGAATCTTGGTATAATCCATTTTCATTCCTCACTCAAGGCTATTTAAGACGTGCTTCAAGGTGAGACAAGCTTCCTTCAAGAAGAACAACTTGTTTATGATTGAGCACTTCGTAAACATTAACCTTCTCTGGTGTTACCACAGTAATGCCTGGGATATTACGAGCTGCTAACGCTACTACGTTATCTTTAAGCATATCGTCACCAGGGGTAACCACAAGTGCTTTTGTTAAACCAAGAGCTTTTGCAACAGTTGCAAAGTTTTTGGTTTTTGCTTCAGCCAAATCAATGGATTTAACTACCATGATGTCGTTATCAACAACACGAGAAGATAAAGCCATACGTAATGCTAAAGTACGCACTTTTTTATTTACTTTAAAACTATAATCACGAGGTTGTGGTCCAAAGATAATTGCACCGCCACGCATAATTGGAGAGCGATTGCTTCCTTGACGAGCATTACCAGTACCTTTTTGTTTAAAAGGTTTTCTACCACCACCACTTACAAACGCACGAGTTTTAACTTGATGAGTACCAGCACGCAATGCCGCACGGTGAGCGCGAACAACCAAGTTAAGAATCTCAGGGCGTACCTCTACTTCAAATACTTCTGGAGCAAGGGTAATTTCACCTTGTTCTTTCATCATTTGATCGTAAACTTTCAAAGTAGCCATTGTTCTCTCCTGCCTACTGCTTACGCACTAATACAAGACCGTTTTTAGGGCCAGGAACTGAACCTTTTACAAGGATCACGCCGTCTTCTTGACGAACTTCCACAATGGTTAAGCCTTGTTCGGTAACTTGTTCATTACCCCATTGACCAGCCATTTTTTTACCTTTAAAAACGTGTCCAGGGAAAGTATTGTTACCGATAGAACCAGCGTTACGGTGAACTTTTTCGTTACCGTGACCGTCTTTAATACCAGCAAAGTTCCAACGACGCATTACGCCTTGATAACCTTTACCAACACTTGTACCTGTTACTTTAATTTTATCACCAACTTGGAACATATCAAGAGTAAGTTCTTCACCAACATTTTGTGTTGCTGGAGCTTCTAAACGAAGTTCACGAACTGTACGATAGTTACCAACATTAGCTTTGGCAAAATGCCCACGCATGGCTTTAGACACATGCTTTTCCTTAGCTTCATCAAAGGCGATTTGAAGAGCATTATACCCATCTTTTTCCGCCGTTTTTACTTGGGTAATAGGGCATGGACCTGCCTTGATTACTGTAACAGCAACGGCTGCACCGTCACCGGCAAAGATACGGGTCATACCCAATTTACGTCCTAATATTCCCATTTTCTCAGACATAACGCCCCTCACTAGAGCTTAATTTCCACATCCACGCCTGCTGGTAAAGAAAGTTTACCAAGAGCGTCTACGGTCTGTTGCGTGGGTTCGAGGATATCCATAAGACGTTTATGAACTCTCATTTCAAATTGTTCACGTGATTTTTTATCAACGTGCACAGAACGGTTAACCGTGTACTTATGAACATTGGTAGGTAATGGAATTGGTCCTGCTACCCCAGCGCCTGTATTACGCGCTGTATCCACGATTTCCGCTACAGCCTTATCCAAGATGCGATAATCGTAAGCCTTAAGCTTAATACGGATACGATCACTGCCAACTGTTGTCATTGCGAATCTCCATTTTGGCAATTCGCTCCGAAAGAAACTGAAAATTTCTTTCGGAGTATCCACCGTCAAACGACGGCCGGTCATATTTTATTTGACCATCAAAAAAGAAGTAAACAAGAAACTCAGGAAATGCTTACTTCTCATTCCTTACACATTGTTACCAGACAACGACAAAAACCCTCATGCTATCACATAGGGCTAGGCTTCATTTTATGTTTTTTACGGATAATAGGGATCAGAATAGCTTTTCCCGTTTCGTAAAAGATAAATAATAACATAAAATATAAGCCGACCCGGGTCTGCCATCCTGTCTGAACGAAATTTCTTTCGTATAAAGATAGGTGGTCCCACAGGGATCACGCATGCACAAGCTTTTTGCTTGTTGGATAACCTTACAACTTGCGAAGCCTGCAAGCTGGAACGGCTGACAATACCGGCATGGTGAGCCTGTAAATGTCAAAGTTTTCAATCTAATGAAAACACAAATCAGAACAAGCCTAACTTGTTCTTCCCCGCCGTCCGGGGATTGCCTCATAAGAGGTGATTTACTTAATTACTTCTAATTCCTTGTTCTGTCAACTAATTTAATGATTTTTTTAAATTTTTTTCTTGCTTTATTTAAAAAAAATCTCTTTAATAGATTTAACAAACAAAAAAAATCTTATTTTTTATACTATCATCATTGATATTAACTATTTTAACGCGATATAGTATTATTAACCTATTAATTAAAAACAATTATATTTTCAAAAAAAATTTATATTTGAGTTTATTTATGTTATTATATATTCATGTTCCTTTTTGTGCAAAAAAATGTCATTATTGTTCTTTTTTTTCTTTACCAACTTCTTCTTTATCTATTTCTGAAGAATTTAAACCATCACTCACATTATTAAGCCAACCTAGTGCTTTATATGAAAGTTCATCTATACAAAATAAATCAACACCAGCAACTAAAGCAAAAACTTCTTCTGTTCAATCTTTATCTGCTTTTTTAACAGGACGTGAAATTGAAAAAAATTCCACAATTACAATAAAATCAGATAAACCAACAATTACTCTTGCTGATGCTTTTTTATCTAAAGAACAAGCTGCACATTTAAAAAATAAACTTGGAATTTCAAATTCTCAACCACAGCAAATAATAGAAAAAAAAGTTGAAAGAATGAAACTTCCATCATCTTTTAGCATGAACTTCAAAGAAGAACACCCTTTACTAACTAGTTCTGAATACGCATTATGGAAAAAAACAATCTTACAAGAACTAAACATACTTACAGATTTTTATCATAACAAGCCAATCACAAGTATTTTTTTTGGTGGTGGAACTCCTTCTTATATCCCATTAGCTGATATTGAACAAATCCTTTTCCATATCATAGGTAAATTTTCTGTTTTAGATAATGCAGAAATTACCATTGAGTGTAACCCTGAATCTCTTTCAAATTATAAAGCACTTGCATATAATAAAATGGGTTTTAATCGTGCTTCATTGGGTGTTCAATCACTAAATAATAAATATCTTAATATTATGGGACGTCCTCATTCTGCAATGCAAGCATATCAAGCATTTCATCATTTACGCACAGCTGGATTTCAAAACCTTAGTCTTGATTTTATTTGGGCTTTACCAACACAACGACTTCGCACATGGACTGATGATATTAAAGCAGCAATAAAACTAGATCCAGAGCATATTTCAGCTTATGGGCTAAGCATTGAACAAGGTACAAAATTTGATATGCTTGATAAAGAAGGCAAACTTGAATTTGCTAGTGAAATGGAACAATCACAAATGTATAAATCAGGAGCTAACTTATTAGAAGAAGCTGGTTATATGCAATATGAAATTTCAAATTATGCCAAAATGGGATATCAATGCAAACACAATTTAGGTTACTGGTTAGGAGATGATTATTTAGGTGCTGGCCCTTCAGGAGCTAGTACAGTTAATCATATACGCCGTACTCATGCTTCTAATATTGAAAATTGGGCTGTTGATATAGCTACATATTTAGCACAAGATTTAAAAGATTTAGAAAAAGGAAAAATTTGCACAACAAGTAGTTATACAACAGAAAAATTAAACAAAGTTGAACAAATTTGTGAACTTCTTATGCTTAGACTCCGTACAAGCAAAGGATTAAATGTTTCTGAATATCAAGCCCTAACAGGAAAAGTTTTTCTTAAAGAACATAATAAATTAATCCAACTTCTTGACCAAAATAATCTTATGCGAATGAAAAATGGCTATGCCTATTTTACACGTGCTGGTATGCTAGTTTCTAACAGCATATTAGAACATTTTTTCAAAGCTATCCGTGAAAAATACGAAAAATTAGAATTACAATAATTTTTTATGTAGGGGGAGGAC
>JAHHTE010000109.1 GCA_020024815.1 Mailhella sp. | reverse complement strand
AGTTTGAGAGGGGAACTTTTTCAAAAGTTCCCCTCTCAAAAAAATCTCTTACAAAAAATTATTTAAAAAGTGTTTCTTCAATATATTCACTTGCTTTTGCAAGTCCAAAGCCTGTAAGAGCTGAAATGGGGAAAGCTTCTGGAAAGCGTTCTTTTAAGGCAATTTGTTCTTCTTCTTTTACATTATCCCATTTATTGAGCAAAAGAACTCTTGGTACATCTTGTAGTTTTAATTCAATTAAAATAGTTTCAACAGATTCAAGTTGTTGCTCAAATTCTTCATGGGACGCGTCTATAACGTGAATAAGAATATCTGCTTCATTTAATTCTTCTAATGTTGCACGAAAAGCTTCCATGAGTTCTTTTGGTAAATCACGAATAAAGCCCACAGTATCAGCAAGAACAATTTCATGTTCTTTTGGAAAGCGTAAACGCCTTGTTGTTGGGTCAAGGGTAGCAAAAAGTTTATTTTCTGCAATAACTTCACTTTTGGTAAGTTTATTTAAAAGTGTTGATTTTCCAGCATTGGTATAACCCACAAGAGCAGCAACAGGCAAGCCGTAGCGATTTCTTTTAGCTCTGTTTGCTTGTCGTTGTTTTTTTAGGCTTTCAAGTTCGATTTTAATTTTTGCTATTCTGTCTTTTATTCTGCGTCTATCTGTTTCTAATTTTGTTTCACCAGGACCACGACCACCAATACCCCCCATAAGCCTATCCATAGCACGGTTTTTTCCTACAAGGCGAGGCTGTGTGTATTTTAATTGTGCCATTTCAACTTGGAGTTTTCCTGCTCCTGATTTTGCGTGTTGTGCAAAAATATCAAGAATGAGTTGTGTTCTGTCTAATACTTTACGTTCTGTAAGTTCGGCAAGGTTTTGGAGTTGAGCTGGGGACAATTCACCATCAAAAATAATAATGCCTGCATGGCCTTGTAAAGCAATAACCTCAAGTTCTGCTAATTTATTTTGACTTAGGATTTGACGTGGATTTATGGTTGTAACTCTTTGGATAAGACTTCCCACAACGCCAAGTCCTGCTGTACTAGCTAGTTCTGTAAGTTCTATGAGGTTTCGTTCTTGTATGGATTTAGGAGCTTTGCTTACAGAAACAAGAACAGCTCTTGTGCCTGCTTGATAGGTATCAAGTGAGCCTTTAGCACTATATTTAGGTTGATTTTTTGAGGAATCAAGATTTTTTGAGCCTTTGATAAGGCGAGCAAATTCTTCTTCAAGAGCTTCAATTTCTGCTAATAAATCAAGGGAATTTTTATCCCATGCAAAAAATTCTGAAATTTGATATGGTTCTTTAAGATTCGCTTGTGGGGGCTTTGGTTTTTGAATATTAGCATGATAGAGATTTTGATTTAAAATAAAATCAATATCTTCTTTTTGTAGATTTTCTTCTTTTTCTGCTAAGTCTTCTAAATAGGATTTTTTCTTTTTTGATTTTGTTAAATCTTGAATATAAGATTCATCAGAAATAAGAGCAGGTAAAAGGTGAGCTGATTGGAAATGTATTGGATTGCCAAATTCATCAACAGTTAAAACTCCAATACTATCTAAACGCAAGAAAAGAAGATCCATAAGGTCTTCATTGGAAAGGGTAACATCTGTAAGGTGAGTATGTAAAAGACGTATTCCTCTAAGCCTACCTGTTGAGCGTTCCCTTGCAAGGGTGGGAATTAAAATACCATGAGCGTCGCCTACTATGGTCATTTCCACTTTGCCTTGTCTATCAATAAGTAGTCCAATTTGTCGAGAAATAAGATGCGACAAAGCAGCAAGTTCTTTGGCTTGTTCTAAAGAATATCCAGTATGGGGATCATAACGGCGATTAGTTAAACGTTGCAGGGCTTTTAGCTCATTTGCTTTAAGCCCTGTTAAATTTCCATCAAGTAAGGCTATACGGCAACTCCTTCAAGATAAAGAGAAATCATTGCGTCATATTGAGAAGTAATTTGGAAGGTTTTAGCTGCCATATTTTTTCTAAAAGCAAGATTTACGCCTTTATCATTTTTAATAAGATCCATTGCTTCAATGTAAAATTTTGGATCTGGTAAAATAAGCATACTATGGAAGTTTTTAGCAGTTGCACGCATAAGGCATGGTCCACCAATATCAATTTCTTCCACCATATCACGGACAGGAAGTTTTTTTTGTAATGCTGTTGCAAAGTCGTATAAATTAACACAAACAAGATCAAAAGGTGTAATTTTATGTTCTGCAAGAGTTTCCATGTGTTTTGGATTATCTTTATCTGCTAAAATACCACCATGAATTTTTGGGTGTAAGGTTTTTACGCGACCATTGAGAATTTCTGGAAAACCAGTTACAGATTCAACACTTGTTACAGGAAGACCAGCTTCTTGGAGGAATTTCATTGTTCCACCAGTGGAAACAAGTTCAACACCTTGAGAATGTAAAAATTCTGCAAATTCTTTTAACCCTGTTTTGTCTGTAACACTAAGTAATGCACGTTTAATAGGTAAAAAATCCATTTTTAGTCCTTTGTTTTAAGGTTAACAAGGGAATAACATGTAAAATTAGAAAAGTAAATTAGCATAAAATTGGAGTGGATAAATAAATAATGCTGCAAAAATTCCTGCAATAACATCATCAACCATTATGCCAAGTCCACCTTTTATTTTACGGTCACAAAGCCCAATAGGACCTAATTTACTAATATCAAAAACTCTAAAGAAAAGAAAGGCAAAAATCATAATATACATTTGTGAATAGGAAAAAGCTTCTAAACTCATGTAAGAGCAAGCATTTACAGGAAATAAAGCTATCCATTGCCCCACAACTTCATCAATAATAACAGAAGAAGGATCTTTTTGTTGTAATTCTTGTTCTGCTTTATTACTAGCAATTATGCCAATTAAGAAAATAGCAAGAATAAGAAGAAAGCGAACAAAATAGGAAAAAGGTAAAAAACAAAGAGGAGCAAGAAGTAAAGCAGCAAAAGAGCCAGCTGTACCAGGAGCTTTTTTAACGTGTCCTATTTTCCAAAGTGTTGCTATATTTGTAAGAAAAGAATATTGCATATATTTTATGGTAAAAAATTAAAATAAGTTATAGGCAGATAAAAAAAGAATATGGAGGAAAATTCCCCCATATTGTATTAATCAGTAATAAGGCTATTTCTATATTGTTCAAGATTTTTAATACCAAGTTCTTCACAAAGTAAGGGTAAATCATGAGCAATTTTAAAAATAAGACTTGGGTCAGTAAAAGAAGCTGTACCAATTTGCACAGCACTTGCACCAACTAAGATAAATTCAAGAACATCTTTAGCACTTCTAATGCCACCAATGCCAATAACAGGAATTTGCACAGCTTGAGCCACTTGCCATACACAACGAAGAGCAATAGGTTTTATTGCTGGACCTGATAATCCTCCTACAATATTAGCAAGAAGTGGTTTTCTTGAGCGAATATCCACAGCCATACCTGTAACAGTATTGATACAAGAAAGCATATCAGCACCACTTGCTTCAATGGCTTTTGCCATTTCTGCAATATTAGTAACATTAGGAGAAAGTTTTACAATAACAGGGGTATTGCCTGCATTTTTTTTCACTGCTTGGACTATGCTTTGTGCCATAAGTGGGTCTTGACCAAATAACACGCCACCAGCTTTTACATTGGGACAAGAAATATTAACTTCAAGAGCTACTACTTTTTCTTCTTGTGAAAGAATATTAGCAAGTTCTCCAAATTCATCAGCACTTGTTGCATAAATATTGGCAATCACAGGAACTTCATGGGTAGGAAGTTCTGGAAGTTTTTTAGTAATAAAAGCTTCTACGCCATCATTTTGTAAACCAACAGCATTAAGCATACCGCAAGGAGTTTCAGCTACTCTTGGGGTAGGGTTTCCAGCTCTTGGTTTTAGGGATAAACCTTTTACGATAATAGCACCAAGTTTGGTAATATCTCCAAAGGGCAAAAACTCTGTGCCATAGCCAAAAGTACCAGACGCAGACATAATAGGATTTTTAAGATGAAGTCCATGCCCATTTAATGTTTTAAGAACAACATTTGTATTTATCATTATTATTTGCTCCCTGCGTCTAAATTAAGCTCGTTTGCCCAAAAGATAGGGCCTTTTGTACAAGTTTGTACTGGCAAGCCTGCTTTTTCTTTATCAGGGTATTGGTCTGATGTTGTGGCAACACAACCAAGACAAGCTCCAATTCCGCAAGCCATGCGTTGTTCTAATGATAATTGTGTAGGAACATTTAATTCAAGGGCATTTTTCCATATATTTTTTAGAAAAGGCATAGGTCCACAAGCTAAAACTAATCCATTGTTTTTTGCCATTAATTCCATTTTATTGCGAATAGCTGTAAGAGTTTTAGGTAAATCATCATTGCTTTGTTCAAAAAAAGTTTCAACTTCTATTTGTTGTGCAAAAGTTTCAATAGGGTAGTATCCAGAAGGTAATCTATGGCTAAAAATCATGGAAAGATTAGCAGGTTTTTTATGTTGTTCCATGTATCCAGCAAAAGGAGCAATACCAATACCACCAGCAAGTAAAAGAGTTGGTTTATCTTCCATAGCAAAGTGTGTTCCAAGTGGACCCCAAACAGTAACTTTATCACCTGGTTTTAAATTTGCCATAAGGTCTGTGCCTCGTCCTACTACTTGGAAAAAAAGAACTAATGATTCAGAAGTAACACGACAAATAGAAAAAGGTCTTGCCCATGTAATTTCACTGTTCCAAGAAGTTGGACGAACCATAACAAATTGTCCTGCTTTCCAACAATGCCAAGCAGGTCTTTTAAGTGTAAGTGCAAATGATTTTTTATCTCCTTCTGCTCCAAAAGGAACAAGATCATTTACAGTTAACTCCATTCTTATGGGATGTTCCATATTTCCTCCAAGCCCATTAAAATTACAATTATAAAAAATTGGCATTTGTTATTCTATGCACTTGTTTGTTTTGGGTCAAGTTTGTTTTAAAAAAAATTTTTTTGCTTAACTTGCAAATTTAGCTTTGCTATGAAAAAATGTTTTTAGTGTAAATGGTTGGGAGTATATATGTCTCGGTATATATTGATTTTTTTAGGTGTTGTAGGGATTTTTTTAGGTTTTGCTAATCCTTTTATACAAATTTCTTTTTTAGTTTTGTTATATCCTTTTTCATTATATATTTTAGCTCATAGTAGTAATAATTATTTTCGTGATACATTACTCATGGGAATATTAGGGTATGGAGCAAGTTTTTATTGGATAGCTGTAACAATACATATTTATGGTGCTGTTCCTTATGTTTTAGCTTTTTTTGTTCCTTTTGTTGTGGGTTTATATTTTGCTTTGTATGGAAGTTTATTAGCTGTTTTTATACGAAAAATTTTATTTGCAAGTCCTGTATTAAAATGTGTGATTTTAGGTTTATTGTGGTATTTTATAGAATATTTTAGAGGATTTTTTCTTACAGGTTTTTCATGGTTTACGCTCTCTTCTGCCTTTAGTGTTATGCCTGCCATGATACAAGGTGCTAGCCTTATTGGAGCGTATGCTTTATCTGGACTTTTTGCGTTGGTAGCCTTCTTTTTTGCTGAATTTTATCTTGTAAGTTATCAAGTTGATTTTCAAGGTAAACGTCCCATATCTCAATTTTCTCAATATAGTATAAAATATGGTGGTATGCTTATTCTAATTTGTGTTTATTGGTTTGGTTCTGTGTATCTTAATCAGCAAAATAAAAATTATGGAGAATATTCTATTGCGGCACAAGAAATAATGCATAAAAAAGTTAATGTGCCTTATGATGTTGTTCATACTAATCCTTCTATTGTGGGGGAGGTAAAGCATAGTTTGATAAAAAGTAATAAAGAATTTGAAAATACTGTTCTTTTTACCTTAGTACAAGGAAATATTTCACAAAATGTAAAGTGGTCAAAACTTTTTCAACAAGATAGTATTAATAAATTCTTACGCCTTACTCAAGAAACAGAAGATTTTTTGCAAAAAAATGCTTTATCGACACAAGAAAATATTTTTATTTATCCAGAAACTGCATTTCCTATTACAAGTTATCATCACCCTGATTTATATGAGCAAATTAGAAAAACAGCAAAAGATAAAATCATGGTATATGGTATTCCTTATTATGTGGATAAAAAATACTACAATAGTATTGAAATGATTAATCATGGGCAATTTATGGGACGGTATAGCAAAGAACATCTTGTTCCTTTTGGTGAATATTTACCACCTTTACCTTTGCCACAATTTTTTACTGACTTTTTAGCTCAATATGGTGGGGTTTTTAGTGTTGGAGAAAATAATAATGAAGCAATAGCTCTTAATATTAATGATACGCAAGAAAATACACAAAAAAATAAACAAGAAATAAAAATTGGTTCTTTAGTTTGTTATGAAGCAATTTTTCCTGAAATAGCAAGGGAAAGTGTTTTGCAAGGAGCGAATTTTTTTGTCAATATTAGTAATGACGCATGGTATGATAAAACAAGTGCCCCTTATCAACATTTACAATTATCTCTTATGCGTGCAGTTGAAAATGGGGTCTATATGTTAAGAGCAAGTAATACTGGCGTAAGTGCTATTATAGATAAATTTGGGCAAATTCTTGCAACAACAGATTTATTTACAGATGAAACATTGAGTATTGTATTACCAGTAGAAAATCACAAAAAAACATTTTATACAAATTATGCTTCTTATATTTTGTGGGGAGCAATGATAATATGTATTGGTTTATTATTTGGCATTTATCAACAAAAAAAGAAATTATGTGTATAAGATATGTGTTAAATTATTTTTTTTGAGAGGAGAACTTTTGAAAAAGTTCCCCTCTCAAGCTCTCTCCTCAAAACTTTTTAATGCAAAAGTTTTTTTGCTTACAAAAGATTTTTGTTTTTTACAAGCGAATATACAAAAAAATATTTAAAGAATAATATTATTGTTAGTAGAATTTTTAGAAATGAAATTTTTATAATGTTTAGTAA
>JAHHTE010000108.1 GCA_020024815.1 Mailhella sp. | reverse complement strand
TTAATAAACATAAGTAATAAAAAAATCACTAGTAACAATTACAAATAACATAATAAGATAAAATAAATTTAATCATTCTTATGATATAAAAAAAGGTAGTTATATTAACTACCTTTTTTTATTATTATTTCAATAAATTTTAGTAACCTAAAATTTTCAAGGTTGTTTGCATAATTTCAAGTTCTTCATTGGTTGGAACAACAAGAGCTTTAATTTTGCTACCTTTTTTATTGATTTCACGAGGTTCACCAGAACGAATTTGATTTAATTCAGTATCAAGTTCTAAACCGAAAGGTTCAAAAGCTTTACAAATTGGTTCACGGGTAACAGAAGCATTTTCACCAATACCACCAGTAAATAAAATACCATCAATTTGACCAAGCACAGCAAGGTAAGCACCAATATATTTAATAATACGATAATTGAAGATATTATTTGCTAAGATAGCGTCTTTATCACCTTTTTCAATAAGGTTTTCAACGTCTCTCATGTCATTACTTCCAGCAAGAGCCTTAAGACCTGATTGTTTGTTTAAAAGATCTGACATTTGAGTTGGAGTATATCCTTCTTGTTCCATAAGGAAAAGAGGTAAAGATGCATCAATATCACCGCAACGAGTTCCCATTAAAAGCCCTTCTAATGGAGTAAGACCCATTGTAGTATCTACGCATTTTCCGTCTTTAATAGCAGAAATAGAACAACCATTACCAAGGTGGCAGCAAATACCTGTAAAAGTTTCTTTACCAAGATATTTTGCAGCAGTTTTTGAAACATATTTATGAGAAATACCGTGGAAACCATAACGGCGTAAATGATATTTTTCGCTTAATTCTTTTGAAATACCATAAGTATAAGCATAATCAGGCATTGTTGTATGGAAGCCTGTATCAAATACAGCAACAGCAGGAACACCAGGTAAAATTTCTTCAATAACTTCAATACAAGCTAAGTTTGCAGGGTTATGCAATGGTCCAAGTGGAATATAATCACGAATTACTTGTTTAACAGTAGCGTCAACTTTGCATTCAGCGTATTTTGGTCCACCTAAAAGAACACGATGTCCTGTTGCAACAATAGAATCAAAATTAGGTAAAATACCCATATCAACGATACGTTTCATCATATCGCGGATACCTTCACCATGTGTTGGGTAATGAACATCAAAAGCGTGTTTTTCTTCTTTATCAGTATCAGGATTTACCTTAAAAATAAGTTTACCATTATTTGCACCAATTCTTTCAGCCAAAACAGCAAGAATTGGAGTTTCATTTTCACAAGAAAGAATTTGAGTTTTAAAAGATGAGCTACCAGCGTTTACAACTAAAACATATTTACCTTTAAGCTCTGCACTTACTGTTGCCATGCGTATCTCCTTAAAAAGAATGTTTATAAATTTTATTCTTACTCTTATTTTTTGTCAAGTATGAAAGGGAAAAAAGAGATTTTGGCACATTTTATGCTAAATATAAGATAGGCAAAAAAAGAGGGAAATTTTTGCCGAAATCGTTATTATTTTTTTTGGCAGGAGAAAGCCATTATGATGCAAGGTCTTTATACAAGCACAAGCGGAATGAAAACACATTCGCAAGGTCTTGGTATTGTTTCGCAAAATATTGCAAACGCCAATACAGTTGCTTTTAAAAAACAATTACTTTTATTTGATAGTCTTGGAAGCAAAGATCTTCCAGCAGGTGCTGCCTATGAAATGGAAGTAAGACAAGTAGGTTATGGCTCACAAATTGGAGAAATCCGTTCTTTATTTACAACAGGTTCATTTGAAAATGGAAATGCTTCCACTGACTTAGCATTAAGTGGAAAAGGTTTTTTTCAAGTTACAAATGCAGAAAATGAAACTTTTTATACAAGAGCTGGTAACTTTAGATTTAATCATGAAGGTACATTACAAACACCTACTGGTGAATTTTTAATGGGTTATCCTATTAATGAAGAAGGGACTGAAGGCGGAGGGCTTGAGCCTATTACTATTAATACAAATGATCCAGAAATAGCCACAAGCAAGCCAAAAGCAACCACAGATATTTTTGCTGCATTAAATATGTATAGTAAAATTGATGGATACAAGGACGAAAATAATCCATATTTTTCTATGCTACAATCTTGGGACGGTACAGTAAAACCTCCTCTTAATAATGCAGAATCTCTTACTTTACAATTTTATGATGAAAAAGGCACAAAACATAATTTACAAGTTTATGTTGATCAAGCACCATCTACAAATGGCTTACAAGTATACGAATACGTTGTAGCTATGGATCCTGAACTAGATGGCAGAGAACAATATGCTGGTAAAAAAAGTGCTGGTTTACTTATGGCAGGTACTATGACTTTTTCTAGTGCTGGTGAGCTTAAAGATATGAATGCTTTTTCACCCAATGGCGATGATTTAACTGATCTCACTAACTGGAAACTAGCAACACTTGAAAATGGTACTCCAAAAGTTGAAATTAAATTAAAAGATCAAGAACCTCAAAATATTTCTTTAAATTTTGGTATTAAAGGAACTGGTTGGACAGCAAATGCACAAGGAGCACAAAATGTACAAACACCAGCAGAAATAGGTAAAGATTTTATCAACTTACCCAATTTAGCTGGTATAGAATTAGGTACTCCTACTACAACAGCATTACAAACAACTTGTTCGCTTAAAAATATGAAACAAGATGGATATGGAAAAGGTGATCTTACAAGCTTAAGTGTTCATGATGATGGAACAGTACAACTTCTTTATAACAATGGTGTAACTCGTGATATGTATAGAATTCCTATTGCACGTTTTACAAGTGAAGATGGACTACATAGAGAAGGAAATAATCTTTATACCCATTCCCCTGAAGCTGGTAATGTTGAATTTGGTGTTGCAGGAACTGAAAATTATAGCAAAATTCATTCAAACAAATTAGAATTATCAAATGTTGATATGGCAACTGAAATGGTTCATATGATTTTAGTACAACGTGGATTCCAATCCAACAGTAAAGGTGTACAAAGTATTGATACCATGATTCAAAAAGCTATTGAAATGAAACGATAATTTATTTATCTTATACATATTACAGGGGGAAATTATTCCCCCTTTTTTATTGTGTTAAAACAACAAAAAAAAACTTTTTTGCACGCAAAAGAGTTTTTAGAGTGTGTTTCTAAATTAATTTTTTTCTTTGGTGGAAATGATTTCCCCCATCCCCCCTCAATCAGGCAAATTTATTGAAACAAGTTTCAATAAATTTGCCTATCTAGGGACATTGGTAAAAGTCTTTTTTAATAAAATTTATTTTCATTAATAATGAACTAAATTCAATAATTATAACTAAGTTAGTAAATATTTTGTTTTTACAGTATATTATGTGAAAAAAACAAAAGCTCTTTTGCACGCAAAAGGGCTTTTTGATTAAAAAGTTTTAAGGGGAGAGTTTGAGAGGGGAACTTTTTCAAAAGTTCTCCTCTCAAAAAAAAATACAATTACTTTCAAAACACATAATAATTAAAAAACAATAAATACTTTTTACTTGCAGAGAAGAATAATTAACTCTATACTATAAAAAAAGAAAAATGGTACATGGTATGGAACATTTATTACAAAAAATGGCACAACAACTTGATAGTATGGATCAAGCTTCCCTTGATTCTCTGTGGGAAAAATATGCTCAAATTGTTAATGAATTTGAACCTTCTAAACGTTGGGAAGAAGCTGTACTCATACTTTCATTTATTCAAGCAAAAAATTGGAAAAATCAACTTTTTAATACACAATGGGCTATGCGTGCAAAAAATTCATCAGCCATAGATTTAGACCAAGCAGGAACTAATTTACAATTTAATGGTATGATGGACGAATTTATGAAAAAAGAAAAACCAAAACATAAAGCAACGATTTTACAATTTACTCCATTAAAATAAAAAAGGGCAATTACTGCCCTTTTTTATTTTACCAAATTTTTAACCATTTCTTTTGCTGTATTATAATCAAATTTACCTGATCCCATAACAGGTGCTTGCTTTACACAAAGAATTTTCTTTGGTGTCCACAATGAAGATACACCTTTTGTAGCAAAATATGTTGCAATTTCATTTGTTGTTACATCTTCTTTTTCAATAACAAGAACAAGCTGTTCTCCTTTTTTATCATCAGGCATGGCTATTATACCTAATGGCACATCAGGCCATAATTCAGCTAAAGCTGTTTCAATAGCAACAAGAGAAACCATTTCACCGCCAAGCTTTGCAAAACGTTTTGCTCTACCTTTTATATAAATAAAACCATATTCATCAATAGTTACAATATCACCAGTATCATACCAACCTTCTAATATTTCACCATTAATTTCAATACTAGGTTTTTCAAGCACACCTTTATTTGTTGAACGCATATAACCTAACATAACATTAGCACCTTTGACACACAATGAGCCACCAACTTCAATACCTTCAACTTTTTTTAATTTATATTCAAGTCCTGGTAATAAACGCCCTACACTACCTTTTGCACAATTTGCTAATGTATTAACAGATAATACAGGAGAAGTTTCTGTTGCTCCATATCCCTCCATAATATCAACACCAAATTTTTCTTTCCAAATTTTAGCTGTTGATTCCCGTAATTTTTCAGCACCAGCAATAACTATTCGTGTATTACAAAAATCATACGGTCTACCATAACGTGCATATCCTGCTAAAAAAGTATCTGTACCACAAATCACAGTAGATTGACTTTCATAATAAAGTTGTGGAACAATTCTATAATGCAGAGGTGAAGGATAAAAGAAAACTTTTATCCCACTTGTTAAAGGCAATATTGTTCCTACTCCCAAACCAAAAACATGAAACAAAGGTAAGCAGTTAAATATTCTATCACCAGAATGTACTGTTAAAATAGATAAATCTTGCTCTTTATTATAAATTACATTTTTATGACTAATAAATACTGATTTTGGTAAACCTTCAGTACCTGATGTAAACATAATGGCTAATGGTTCATTGCTTGGAGTTGATGGAGCTATACAAAATTTTGTTGCCAATAAACCCAATATTTTTTCCGATAAAGAAATATCTTTAGCAATATCTTCTAAATATAAAACACGCATTCCTGCATCTTTTATAGCTTTTTCTAAACCTTCTAATTCACCAAGTTTTATAAATTTTTTTGATGAAATAACTGTTTTTAATTCTAATGTTCCACAACCACCAACAACAGCATAAGCTCCTGCAGTAAAGTTAATCATTACAGGAACTTTTCCCATTAAATGAAAACCTAAAAATGAAACAATACCAGCCAAAGAACTTGGAAGCATAAAACCTAATTTTGTTTCATCTTTTGCATATCTAGCAATAGCTCGTCCAAGAACATTTGCTTTTAATAAAATAGTTTGATAATCAACACATTTTCTTTCTTGATCTTCAGCTATAATGTATTTTCTACCATGAACTTTCATTGCATCAATAAAAGCTTGTGCAAAATTTATATCTGTTTTAATTGAGGCTAAACGTAAATTTCCCATTATATCATAAAGTTTAATGGCATTTAATTTTCTTCTTTCCTTAGCATTTTGCTTGCCTTCTAATGCTATTTGTTGAGGAGGCATAATTGTTAATGTTATTTTAGGGAAATATTTTAAAACTTGTTTATGCCTAAAATAAGAAAATTTTGAATATTGTGCCCCATCAATTTGAATTGGTAAAACTTTTGCATGAGCTTTTTCTGCAATAAGAGCTGTTGCTTCTAAAATTTTCATGTAATGTTGATCATGTATAAACGACTTATCATGAAAAACCATACAACGCTCATGCTGTTCAATAGCTTTTACTAATTTTAATGTTGAAATTGGAGATTCAAAATCTGCCTCTATAATTTTAGAACAAGCAAGAAAAGGTTTAATCCACCATTTTTTTGCTAACTTTGCATCAACAGCAACTGTAATTGTATCATTTAAAAAACATGATATTAAAAGAGGATCAAGCAAAGAACTTGCATTTGTTACAATAAAACAATTTGTTCCTGCAGAATTATAATTTTCTAAGCCTACAACTTGAACTCTAAAAAATAACTTTAATAAAATTTTATAAAAAAATTTCAAATACATGCCCCATTATTTAAAATTATATTGCATTATTGCTTGAGCAATATCATCAGCTAACAAAGATAAAATTGTACCATAAGCTGTAACAAGATCAGAATACCCTATACCTGTTTGCACCTTTCGATAAAAATTACCTTGCAATATTTTTTTATTATTTTTTTGTAAAGTCCAAAATGCAACCATTTCAAGCGAAGCATTTATATTACCTTCAAAACGACTAATCTCTAATTGAATTGAATAATCAGGATGTAAACCTAACCTACTTGGAACAACAACACCATTAATAGAATCAAGTTTATCTGTTAATGAATTAGCTAAAACTCTGCCAATAGCTTTATCTAAATTTTCACCCCAACGATGCTTTTCAGCAATATGAATTTCTGCATTACTTTCACGTAATATAAGTTGTGGACGTGCTAAATATGAAGGTATTCCAATAGGCAAAATTGCAAAAATAGGGCCTTTTCCTTGTTTTAACTCTGTTTGCATATTTTCGGTAAAAGGAACATCTATCACATAATATGTGGATTTAACATGTGTGCATGCACATAATGCTATAAAACTACAAAACAAAAAAAACTTTTTCATTATTGTTCCTTTCCAAAAATTAACGCATCAGGTTGACGTTCCAAAAGTTTAGCTAAGTAAGAAATAGAATTTGCAGCATCTCTTAATGCTTGTAATGTTACAAAAAGTTCTTGCATAAGAGCAGAATCTTCTTGAGTTAATTTTGCCCCATTGGTTGTAATAGTCTGTATATTTTTAACTATTGTATCAGCATTTTTATTTAACGTCTTACCAAGTTTTTTATATTCTTCAATAGCAATTTTTGAATTTTCACCAAAATCTTGCATTTCTTTTGCAGCAATATTAATATTTGCACTTAATTCTGGTAAATTCATTGCCATTAAATTATT
>JAHHTE010000107.1 GCA_020024815.1 Mailhella sp. | reverse complement strand
AACTTTTGAAAAAGTTCCCCTCTCAAACTCTTCCCTCAAAACTTTTTAATCCAAACTCTCTTTTGCGTGCAAAAGAGAGTTTGTTTTTTCTACATTATCATAAAAAATATGAAAAATAAAAATTTTATATTCAATATACAAAAATAAATACTATTTTTATTTTTGAAATAAGACTTTTTATTAATACTCTAATCTATCTAAATTTTTAAAATTGATTTTAATGAATTTAGCTTATTACGAGAAGTTTGGAAAAAATTATACAAAAAAAATCCTTTTACAACATAAAAGGATTTTTAGTTTAAAAAGTTTTATAAGGAAGTTAGAGGGACAAAATTTTTCAAAAGTTTTCCCCTAAAACACATTAAAAAATATTTACACTTTATTCACAAGGAATACTTTCACCACACAATGCCGTATCAGTCCCAAGCAAACTTTCAACTGTTTTTGTATCTTGTACTTGTATAGTAGTATTTTGCTTTTCATTACCTAGTAAGTCTTTAGAAGTTCCAAAGACCTCAATATATGGAATAGTGTTTGTACGGCGTTTTACAATGGAACTATTTTTCCATAATTTATATTGCATAGAAAAATATTCAAAACTAAAAGCATCTAATATTGTTAATTGTTCTTCTGGTTTTGCATTTTTTGCTTTTTCTAATGCTTGTAAAAGATTATCACCTGCTTGTAATTGCTTATCCATGTATAAGATATACCATACATCATTTTCATCTTCTTCAACAGGATACCATGCTATATTAGGATTATTGTATTCTTTTTTCACTAATTGAATACAAGCAGAACAAGAAGGGGAAAAGAAAATATTTGTTGTTGTTTTTGCACCTTGTTTAATTGGAAAACCTTCAAGAATAGCAGCATATCCTGCTCCAAGTAAAGCAATTAATAAAATAAGCCAAGAATTTAATAAAAGAGTTTTAGGATATGGATCACAAGGACGGCGATTTTCATAACGCACTGCATAGTAAGAGCAAGCTAAAAGTATACCAGCACCAATGCATTTTACACACATTGTGGTATTTATCATAACAAAAAGTAAGCCAAGATCTGCTAACAATGCCCATGCTGTTATTAATCTAATTGCTAATGCAAAACCAAAAAGTGAAAAAATAAGAATTAAAGCAAAAAAGATTGCACTTACCCACCACAACGAAAAACCCATAAAATTAAAATTTGAAAAAATACTACAACTATTAAATAAACAAGTATCTTCGTGGATAAAAACACTAACAATATTATAAGCAGAAAAAATTAAACCTAAACAGCTAACTAAAAAAGAAATAGGTAAAAATTTATGTCGTAGTGGATTCATAAGCCCTCCATCTTTATTTTGCTCTATCAAGAACTCGACAAGATATTGCTAATGCTAAATGTGCAACGGTAATTTTTTCACTTTGTTCCAAATCTGCAACAGTTCGTGCTACGCGTAAAATACGTGTAAAACTTCTTGCTGATAGTGCTAATCTATTAGCTGCTTTGGTCAAAAATTCTTGTTCTTTCTCTTCTAATTTACAGTATTTTTCAAGCATTGCACCATTAAGCTCCGCATTTATATGACAATTTGTACCTTTATAGCGTTGCTCTTGGATTTTTCTTGCTTGTTCCACACGTTCACGCATAGATTTTGAATCACGCCCTTTAAATTCTGTGTAAAAATCTTCATACGCAACGGCAGGAACTTCAATATGTAAATCTATTCTATCAAGTAATGGACCTGATAATTTTGCTTTATACCTTGCTAATTGTTGTTGTGTACAAGTACACGCATGTTTTTTATCTCCATAATACCCACAAGGACAAGGGTTCATTGCTGCAATAAGCATACAAGAGGCTGGATATGTTAATGTTTGTGCAGAGCGTGAAATAGTAACATTTCCATCTTCAAGCGGTTGTCGCAAAACTTCTAATGTAGATCGAGAAAATTCTGGTAATTCATCTAAAAATAATACACCACGATGTGCCAAACTTACTTCACCTGGCTTTGGATAACTTCCTCCACCTATCAATGCTATTTCTGAAACAGTATGATGAGGGGAACGAAAAGGACGTGTTGTCATTAATCCTTTAGTTTGTAATTTATCAGAAACACTATAAATTGTTGTTACTTCTAATGCTTCTTCAAAAGTTAAAGGAGGTAAAATTGTGGGAATACGTTTTGCAAGCATAGTTTTGCCACTTCCAGGAGCACCAATAAAGAGCAAATTATGTCCACCTGCTGCTGCTATTTCTATGGCGACTTTTGCTTCCTCTTGACCTTTAACTTCTGCAAAATCCATAGAATAAGCTTGCCATTCTTGTTTATGTTCATAATATACTGGTTCAAAAATATTATGTTCTGTTACAAAATCTATAACATCTGATAATTGTTCTAATCCATATATATTTAAACCTTCAACAATAGCTGCTTCTTGTGCATTTTCAGGGGCAACTATCATAGCTTCCATACCTAATTTTCTAGCTAACAAAGCTAAAGGTAATATTCCAGATACAGGACGAAGTTCTCCACTTAATGAAAGTTCTGCTGCAAAAAAAATTTTATGTAAATCTTTTATTGGTTGTATTAATTCTGATGCAGTTAATAAACCAATAGCAAGTGGTAAATCATAAGCAGTTCCAGCTTTTTTTTTATCTGCTGGGGCTAAATTAACAGTAACTTTTGCTGGTAAAATTTTGTATGCACACGCTCTAATTGCAGTAAAAACACGTTCTTTTGCTTCTCGTACTGCCCCTTCAGCTAAACCAACCATAACAAAAGCAGGCATACCTGCTCGAGTATAATCAATCTCAAGTTCGACTTTAAAAGCATTTATACCTTGCAATGCACCACAATTTAATCGTGTTATCATTTTTAAAAACCTACACCAAGCAACTCTACGTTAAGCCCTAAACGTTCTTCAATAGGATCTTTTGTATATTCACCATAAATTTTAACACATTGATGATTATAGCCAACTCCAACTACACGCTCATAGGTTTCACCATTATCTAAATTTGTTCTTTCTAATAAATAAAGATAATATTGTGGATTTACATTTAATCTTATTGTATTAGTAATAACATTAACTTTTTCTGTTAAAATAATGTCATTAATATTATCATAATTTACAAAGCGGCGATAATCATAATTGGGTTCACGTTCACTATAACTTGTTGAAAATGAACCATATTTCTTATGATAAAAAGTTACACCTATATCAAAACGGTTAAATTTTCCATCATAAAAAGAATAGAAACTATCCCCATAAAAATCTAACCAATCTAATGGACGTATTGTTAATCTTGATCTTAAATCATGCCATGGCCTATTTTCAAATTCATTTACATGTTTTTTTCTATCTGCTTCACGAAAATCATAACCAGAGCTTACTTTAAGACTAATCATATCAAGATAGGAGTATACTTTTTTTATACCATCTTTTTGCTTAACAATAGATGCAGTTTTTGATGACCATAAATTATCTAAACATAACGTTAAATTATTTTGGTTTTGAATTCTATCATCAACAGTAAAAAAAGGATTATCTTCTTGATTTTTTTCATCTGTCCATTGATACATAATACGAGGATGGATAGAATGTCGTAATGCAACAATTTCTTTTTTTCCTAAATCATTATACGCTGTTAATAAATTTTCATTATATTTCCAAACACGATCTATACTTGTATATAATTTTGCTCCAAAACTTGGAATAAAACGATATTTACCATTTTGTTGCTCACGATTAGTGCTATCACTTAAAATAGAACTATATTGCTCTGAAATTCCAGTATATACAGTTCCTCTCCCACTACCTGTTAATTCTCCACGTAAAAAGAAAACATTTAAAGGAATAGTCAATTCTGGAACAGTTTCTAACCTAGCACCTTTAGTTCCTGATCTCCTATAAAAATACCCAGCACCTGAATACATATTCCACTCTAAAGGAAATTCATCAACAATATCATCACGATACCAATATAAAGCTATTTCTGGTAAATGTTGAACTGTTGTATCTTCAGAACGCTTTTTATTGCCATGTCCAAAACGAGGATCCTGGGTATATTTTACTCCAGCTGTAACATAAAATTTATCAAAATCATTATATATATAACCTTGTGTTATACGATTTTGATCAGCTTCAGCAAAATCACGACCAAACATACTATAACTTGCTGTTCTTGTGTTATCAAAACCTGTCATTCTATTTTTAAATTCACGAATAAAGTTTTGATCAGAAACAAAATCCAAATTATACTTATACTTCCAGTCTGAGTCTAAAATATCCCCATTTCCCATTGCTCTAGCCCAAAACCGAAAAGTATTTGTTCTCATATTACCATCAGAACCATCTACATCATCTTGATTTTCATCTCTTATTTTATCTTTATCATAAAAAATATCGACCATTGCCCATAATTTTTCATCTTCTTTTGTATGAGCTCGGTATTCAACAGAAGGCATAAAGCCTCTATCTGTCATAACCGTACCATAAATTGTAATATCGCGACTTTGATCTATAACATGATAATAAGGTTGCGTATAAAAAGCCCCTTGTTTAGAGCTTACCCCATAATCTGGTAATAATAACCCACTTTGTCTTGTTGTTTTTGTTGGAGCTACAACATAAGGAGTATAAAATGCAGGAACATTTTTTATATTAAACATTACATCAGAAAAATGAGCATAGCTATCAACTTCTAAATCAGCTTTTTTTGCCTCTATTTTCCATAATGGAACACTTCCATCACAAGTTGTGGCACTAGCTTTTACTAAACTATATTTTGCTTCACCAGTTTTTACAATTTCTTCACTTTTAAAATACATGTGTGGTCCTGCCAAAAATAATTTAGCATCATATAACCAACCTGTACTATTTGTTAAATCAAATTCAGCTTCTTTTGCTTCTACTTCATCTTCACCAAGTTTTGCATAAACATTTCCTTGCAATAAAATCCACTGTGTATTTGTATAAAGTCTTGCAAAATCAGCTTTTAAATAATCATCACCACGTGTTAATAAAACATTACCACGTCCTTCAATTATGACACCATCATTTATGCTTACAAGTTTATCTGCATAAATTTTCCATGGTAAATCATCATCTGTAATAAGAGAACCATCACTACCAATTGATTTTGGCAACTCGTTAGCAAAACTAGAATTAACTATTACACAAGAAAAAATAATTATTGAAAACAAACCTAAAAAAAGTTTATGCATTAATATTCTCACATAGAAAAAAATCTTTAATTTTTTAGCATACTTCTTGACAAGAAGAAAGAATTTATTTTCAAAAATTTTATTTTTACCAAAAATAATATAACTATTTGATTTTATTAAATAAAAATCTATCTTGCATTATTTTTTAATATAGATAAAATAATTTAAGTTTAAATTGAAGGCAAGTTATGGAAAATACTTTTTGTCGTGTCCACATTGATTTTGACGCACTTATTTATAATTTTCGACAAATAAAAAATATTCATGGAAATATTATGCCTGTTGTAAAAAGCAATGCCTATGCTCTTGGAGCTAACGCCGTTGCTACTGTTTTACAAAAAGAAGGTGCTGAATATTTTGCATCAGGAACAATAAATGAGGCTTTAGCTTTAAGAGAAGCTGGAATTACAAAAGAAATTCTTCCATTACTTGGTGCTATACATGATGATGAATACAAAAATGCACAAGAAAAAAATATTGTTTGTTTAGCTCATAACCAAGAATCACTAGATAAATCCCTTAAATACTCCGATAATATTGCTATAAAACTCAATTCAGGAATGGGAAGATTGGGTTTTAAAACAAATGAAATAGCTACGGTTATTAATGAATTTAAAAGAACTAAAATTACTCCCCATTATGTCCTTTCACATTATGCAAGTGCTGATGTCATAAGTGAAAATGGTTTTATGCAAAAACAAACAGAACAATTAAATAATGCAATTCAAATGCTCAAAGATGCATTTCCAGATATAAAAACAAGTCTTGCAAATTCTGCAGCCCTTATTGCATACCCAGATAATATTGGTGATATTGCAAGAGCAGGTAAAATTTTATATGGTGGAAATCCTCTTTATGGAACAGAAAAAGAAAATCTAACACCCCATCTAAGACCTGTTCATTCTGTAACTGCACCAATTTTAAGTATCAATCATCTTAAACGCGGAGATAGTCTTAGCTATATGCAAAGTTTTATTGCAGAACGTGATACCATTGCAGCTTGGGTAGCTATTGGTTATGCAAATGGTTATCGGCGTTCAAATCGTGTATATAGCCAAGATAGTGATTTTGTCCCTCACATGAATTTATTGGGTCATCACTGCCCTGTACTTGGTTATATTACAATGCAAATGACTGCCATTGACATAACAGATATTTATGATGGAAAAAATATCCAAGTTGGTGATGAAGTTTATATTATTGGTGGAAAATCAAATCCAATTACAGTTGAAATGCTTGCCCATTGGTGGAATACTATTCCCCATGAAGTAACAACTTCTTTAGGATTTTAATTTTCATTTTCAAATTTTTTTAGGGGAAGGACTTTTTATAAAAAATCCTCCCCCTAAAACCCCCTTTCAAAAATTTTTAATACAAAAATCCTTTTGTATACAAAAGGATTTTTATTTTTCAACTACAAATCAACAATAAGAGTTATATGATATTATTAAATAAGGTCTATTTTTAATTACATATAAAAAAAATTAAATAATAAAAGCTCTTTTGCATGCAAAAAAGCTTTTGAATTAAAAAGTTTTGAGGGGCGAGTTTGAGAGGGGAACTTTTTCAAAAGTTCTCCTCTCAAAAAATAAAAAAATAAATTATTTTTTCCATAATTTTTGAATATAATATAATCTTCTTTTTAGAGAATTTCTTAATCCATTAACATCACGTTTAATAGGCAGTGATAATTTTTTCCCTATTTCTTCTAAAACCAACCCATTAGAATAACTTTGCTTTGCATTTTTATATTTTTCTTGTAAATATTTTAAACTATCATAAAAACGTTGCTCTATATTTCCA
>JAHHTE010000106.1 GCA_020024815.1 Mailhella sp. | reverse complement strand
AGTTAAAGAGAAAAAAGAAGAATTTGCAGATGATGATATAAGCTGGCAAGAACTATTAGGAGCTTTTGAAGATCTTGGGAATGATAAGCTTAATTCTCCTATAAGTTTTTTAAATTATCAAACAGATGAGCCAGAAGAATTATTTATTGTTAAAGTTCCAGTGAAAAATTCTTGGGAGATTTTTGCTTGGTTGCCTATGGGAGCTTGGAATGATTGTCCAGATACAGAAAGTTTAATGGCTATTTCTAAATACTGGTATGAACAATTTGGAGCAAGTCCAATAGCAATGACTCATGATGTCTTAGAGTATGAAGTTAAAAAAATAATAACAGATGATAAATTAGCCATGAATACGGCTATTAATATGTATGGTTTTTGTCCTGATATTAATCAGAATTTCGATACTATTGGAAAATTTGCAGGAACTTTGGTTGATTCTAGTGTTTGGTATTTTTGGTGGGATTAGTGTATAAGAAAAGCTCTTTTGTTTAAAAAGAGTTTTTTAATTTAAAAGGTTATGAGAATAATTTTAGAAGTGAATTTTTAAAAATTTTTTTATAAAAAAGTGATTTTATGAAAATACATTATGAGAAGAAATATATTTTAATTCCATTTTCTTATCTTGAAAAATAAATAAAGCTTTCATAAGATATGGGTATCTTTTTATTAGGATAAGATTATGCGTCAGAATAATTTAAAAATGCGAAAACTTACACCTTTGCATTTTGAGCAATATAATCAATTATTGCGTTATGTTTTTCAAGTTACAGAGCAAACATTAAATTCTATTGGTTGGGAAGAACGGGATATAGTTAGAGCTAAATATCCTATTCTTGAACAAGCCGAAATTTGGGGTTGGTTTGATAATGATAATTTAGTTTCACAGTTAGCTATATATGATATGAAAATAAATGTTTTTAACCAAGAGTATAAAATGGGTGGTGTTACAGGTGTTGGCACATATCCAGAATATTCTAATATGGGGTTAATGCATAAGCTTTTGGAAAATGCATTATACATTATGCAAGAAAAAGGGCAGTATATTTCATATTTATATCCTTATTCAATTCCATTTTATCGGCGTAAGGGTTGGGAAATTATTTCTGATAAAATATATTATGAAGTTCAAGATTATCAACTTCCTAAAAGTGAACAAGTAAAAGGGCGAGTGCAGCGTTTTCAGCCTGAAAGCCCTGAAGTTTATAGTGCTTATGAACGTTATAGTCTATGTACGCACGGTGCTGTTATTAGAAACAAAGCAGCATGGGATGAATATTGGCTTTGGGATAATGATGATATGACTGTTGCTGTTTATTATAATGATAATGATGAAGCAGACGGTTATTTAATTTATTGGATAGCAAATGATGTTTTTCATGTGAAAGATATGATTGTTATGAATGAAGAAGCTCATATTGGTTTATGGAATTTTATTTCTGCACATTTTTCAATGATTGATAAAGTAAAAGGATATACATATACAGGTGAGCCTTTAGCTTTTTTATTAGATGATGCAAGTATAAAAGAAACAATATCACCGTATTATATGGCAAGGATTGTGGATTTTGAAAAATTTATAGAACAATATCCATTTAAGAAAAGTGAAAGTAAGCGAGAATGGATTTTTAATCTTGTTGATCCAATGATGCCATGTAATGATGGAACTTTTTGTCTTGAAATAAATAAAAATGGAAAAGGAATTGCAAAAAAAATTCATGCTGAAACAATGGATAAAATCAGTATTCAAACTATGACTGCAATGCTTATGAGTTATAAACGCCCTCGTTATTTACATAGAATTGAACGATTAAAAACTACAATGGATAAAGTAACAATGCTTGAAAACTCCATTGAACAAAGACAACCTTATATTTCTGATTATTTTTAATTATACAAAATAAAAATATTATTTATTTTGTATATTGAATTATTTTATTATTAATTAAAATTAATAATAATGAATAAGTTAAAAATATATCTTAATGTAAAATAAAAACTCTTTTGTACGCAAAAGAGTTTTTTGATTAAAAAGTTTTGAAGGGAGAGTTTGAGAGGGGAACTTTTTCAAAAGTTCCCCTCTCATAAAAAATTATTCAAGATAATAGTTTAATATTGTTTTTCTTTGACTAATTGTATTTTCTGTATACCCATTTGTGTGAGAATATATTCAACAACTTTACGTGATCCATCAATGGAATAATGTAAGCCATCTTGAAAAACAGGGGTTAAATCTTCAAGTAAGATATTGCAATCATTTCCTTTACAAATTGCTTGATTTGGATCAATGGCATATAAGTTAGGATATTTTGCAATTTCTTGTTTTAGAAATTCATTAATTGGTGGAATTGTTAATTCTTTTTCTTTTTGACAAGTTATGCCTGTTCGTAAGAGTTTGGCTAAAGGATTATCAAGTTCATGTAAATACATACATGTTGCACCAATATCAAAAACAGTTTGAGCTGGAGTTAAAAGAATATATACTTGTCTGTTAGCTAAATCTTCAGCAAGATGTTTTAAATCATCAGCAATAGCTTTTTGAAAATCTTCAATTTCTATTGGCGTATTATCAATACGTTTGTAAAGAGCTTTTTCATATCGTGGCCAATCTTGTCCGATTAATATTTTTTTGTCAGGATATTGTTCTGCTGCTATTAGTAAATTTGCATAACGATTTTTACATTTTTCATCTATAATACCTTCAGGTCTACGGTTTACATTTTCCCCAAAAGAATAACAACCATCACGGAATATCGTGATAACATGTAAATTTCTATCTACAATATCACGGGCATAATGACGAGAAAAACTATCTCCAGATAAAATAAAATCAATTTCTTTTTCCGTATTACCAATAGGGTGAATATTACCTTCAAAAGGAATATTTCTACCTCCATACTGTGATCCTTCAGGAGGAGCTGTAACTAAACGATAACTTGCACCATTTATAGTAATAAGTGAGCATAAAATAAGTACAATGCTATAAGTTACAGTAAAAAATTTGCCATAGTTTCTTCTTGTTTCAAAAGAGTAATAAAGTATAAGAGCAAGAATTAAAATAGGAATAAGCAATTCAATAAAATATGCATCAATACCAATTTTAGATGCAAAAACAATTATAGGCCAATGCACTAAATATATAGAATAAGACCAAAGACCTAATTTTTGAAAAAATGTATTTTTAAGTAATGTATTTTCATTATTAGCTGCAATGCAAAGATATGTAGCAAAAACAGGCAATAAGGTATAAATTGTAGGCCAGCCTTTATCAGAATTTATAATAACAAGAGAGATTAAAATAAGAAAAATACCAAACGCTTCAATATGTATTGGTTTAAATTTTTCTGATTTTAAAGGATAAAAATAGGCTAATGCACCAAAAAGAAGTTCAAAAGAACGACTAGGTAAAATAAAATAAGAAAATTTTGGATTAATTTGTGTAAAAAATATTCCAAAAACAAGAGAAAGAATAGTTAAAAAAACAATACTTTTTTTTAGGTTAGTGTCAGATAAATATTTCATTAATCCCATGAGAATAAGGGGATAAAATATATAAAATTGCCATTCAACAGAAAGCGACCATGTATGTAAGAAAACTTGATCGAGAGCTGTATTTGCAAAATAATCTGATTTATTCGCAAAATACATATTGGAAAGAAAAAGAAGAGCAGAAACGGCTTCATTTGCCATTCTTTTTAAATCACTTGTTCCAATAAGCAAATAGCCCAATGTCATAAAGAGAAAAATTGTAGCAAAAAGGGAAGGACAAATTCTTTTTGCTCTTCGTTTATAAAAATCCCATAAATTAAAATTTTGTTTTTTTATACCTTCGTAAATAATTTTTGTCATTAAATAGCCAGAAATAACAAAGAATATATCAACGCCAATAAAGCCCCCAACCATAAAATTATAACGAGGGGCTAAAGTATGGATAAGATGATAAATAGTTACCGAAAGAACAGCTAAGGCACGAAGTCCTGTAATATCAACACGTAATTGTTTCATAAATTATTTTATTCTACTTCTTTTATAAAAAATTTTTCTTGTTGAGTGGAAGATTTTTGGGAATTTTTGAGAATTTTCTCTTTTGTTTCAGGAAAAGCTGATTCAAGAGGGGTGAGTAAATTTCCTTGCTCATCATATTGTTCATAATATATAGGCATACCATTAACTATTTCTTCTTTATAAAATATAGAGCCGTCAACGCGATATGCTTTTCTAGTTCCTTGAGGTAAATTGTTTACATAAGTAACTTCCATTTTTTTATTTCCATTTTCAAAATAAAATAACCAAACACCATTTTGTATATTATTTACATATTCTCCCTCAAGAGATTTTTTTCCATTAGGGAAGTAATTGATGCATTTTCCATGATGTTGATTATTTCTATAATATTCTTCTACTTGTAATGTTCCATCAGGATAAAATTGTTGTAATTTTCCATCACGTTTATTGTCTTTATATTCTTCAAAAAGATATGGTTTTCCATTTTCATAAAAACCTTGCCATGAACCAACTTTTTTTCCATTTTCAAAATTTCCAGAAATACGTTTTACACCATTAGGATAAAATTGTTCTGTTAGTCCATGCCGTTCACCATTTTTAAACATGGCATTATCAATAAGAACGCCTTCTTCTGTATATAATTGGAAAAGACCATTTTGTTTTCCATTTTCCCAATGTCCAATTTCTTTTATTTTTCCATTAGCATAAACAACATTTAATCCATGTAATTCTCCATTATTATAGGAGTAAATAGAAAAACTAGAATCAAAATTATTGCGTAGTCTACCTGAAAAAAGTTTTCCTTCTTCATCATATAATAAACCATTTTTATTTTTTATTTGTTCACTTTCTAATGTTGTAGGTAAAAATTGAAAAAGATAATATCTATAAAAATAACTACTATATCCTATTCCAATACATATAATTATGAAGAAAAAAATATATAATTTTTTCATAAAAACTCCTAATGCTTGTTAAGCAATTAGCGAAGTTTATGTAAAAAGTCAAATTATACAAATTTGTAAAAAATAAAATTTGTATGCTTTCTTTACAGCTTGTAAAAAATTGCATAGAGTATTTCATCGCCTAAAAAAGAGGTTTATATGGAACAAAGGGATTCTTTTAGAACAAGACTTGGTTTTATATTGTCTTGTGTTGGTTCTGCTGTTGGAATTGGGGCAATTTGGCTTTTTCCTTATCGAGTTGGGGAATTTGGTGGTGCTGTATTTTTAATTCCATTTATTGTTTTTACAATACTTCTTGGCTTTACAGGGGTTATTGGCGAAATGACTTTTGGTAGAGCAATGAAAACAGGACCATTAGGAGCTTTTAAAAAAGGTCTTGAGCAAAGAAATAAACATTTTGGTAAATTATTAGGTATAATTCCTGTTCTTGGCTCATTTGGTATTGCTATGGGCTATGCTGTGGTTGTGGGGTGGTTTTTAAAATATACCTTACAATCTTTTACAGGAGCAGCTATTTATAATGATGATTCCACTGCTTTTTTTGTGAGAATAGCAGGTGATTATGGTAGTTTAATTTGGCATTTTATTTCTAGTTTTGCTTTGCTTCTTATTTTGTTTGGCGGCATACAAAATGGTATTGAAAAAATAAATAAAATTATGATGCCATTATTTTTTGCTATATTTCTTTTTCTTGTTGTTCGGGTTGCATTTTTGCCTAATGCTTTTGAAGGATATAAATTTTTATTTCAACCACAATGGGATAAATTATTAGAACCTAAAATTTGGATTTTTGCTTTAGGTCAAGCTTTTTTTGCTCTTTCTTTAGCAGGTTCTGGTACACTTGTTTATGGCAGTTATTTAAAAGATGATGTAGATATTTTTAATGCAGCATTTTATGTTGTAATTTTTGATATTGTTGCAGCAATTTTATCTATGCTTATTATTATTCCTGCAGTATTTTCTTTTAGTATGCAACCAGCAGCAGGACCTCCACTTATGTTTATGGTTATGCCTGAAATTTTTAAACAAATTCCTTTTGGTTCTGTTTTGGCAGGAATTTTCTTTTTGGCTATTTTGTTTGCTGGGGTTACTTCTTTAGTAAATCTTTTTGAAACTCCTATTGAAGCATTACAAAAAGAATTTGGTTTATCAAGAAAAGTTTCTGTATTCATTGTTGTTAGCGTTGGTTTTGTTCTTGGTATTTTTCTTGAAAATGGAGATTATCTTGGTAAATGGATGGATATTGTAAGTATTTATATTATTCCATTAGGTGCATTAATTGCTGCTATTATTTTCTTTTGGGTATGTAAACCTGATTTTATACGAAAACAATTACAATTAGGGCATGATAAACCTGTAAGTGAATTATATATTATGTTAGGTAAATATGTTTTTTGTGGACTTACAGCAATAGTATATTGTATAGAGATTATTCGTAATTTATAACATAAAAGCCTGCATAAAAAGTGCAGGCTTTTTTTATATGATTTATGACAAATATTGAACTTTTTTTAATCGCAACAGGTCTTGCCATAGATGCTTTTGTTGTTTCTCTTTGGTATGGACTTGAAATGAAAAGTATTTTATATAGAAAAATTTTTCTTATTGCTTTTTTATTTGGCTTATTTCAAGCAATAATGCCTTATATAGGGTTTTATTTGGGGACAGGTATTGCTCTTATTATAGAAGATTTTCAAAGATGGCTTTTGCCTATTGTGCTTTGTTTTTTAGGTTTTAAAATGGTAAAACACTATCTTGAAACAAAACAATCAGAACAAGAAAAAAGTTTTTTATCTTCCCATGAAAATGGAAAACAATTTTTTTTAGGTTGGTCAAGGCAAGAGTTAAAAGTTTTAGGTGTGTTATCTATTGCTACAAGTATAGATGCTTTTGGTGTGGGACTTAGTTTTATTTCTTTGCCATACATAAATATTTCTTTTTCTGTTTTTCTTATTGGAATTATAACTTTTATGTATTGTTTTTGTGGTGTTTTTATAGGACATAAATTTGGAACAAAATTGGGATCAAAAGCAGAATTAGTAGGTGGAATTATTTTAATTTTATTAGGAATAAAAATGTTTTTTAT
>JAHHTE010000105.1 GCA_020024815.1 Mailhella sp. | reverse complement strand
ATATTTATATGAAATTTCAATATGTTATAAATAAAATTTTATAACTAATATTATTTATTTACTCTTTTAATAATTATTACATATTTTTTCTTGCAATTAAAAAGAAAAAAAATTATAGTTCACTCAATTCATTTTTGACAATTTTGTAAGGGAGTTTCTATGTCACAATTAAAAAACAATGACGTTTTAGGCACAACTAACAGAGGGAATATCTGTGAATCTGGATTATGTTCTCTTTGCAAAGCAGACTGTCAAGGAAAATGTGAAACATGGCTTGGCTCAATGAAAGGACGAGACATTCTTTATCCTCGTGATTTTGGTTTTGTAACAGCAGGTTCAGATAATCAAAGTCCTATTGGAGTTTCGTATAATGCCATTAAAATTCAAGGTAATTTATATGGATCAAAAGGATCTGATCCTAAAGTAGCAAAAGCTGGAGATACTCTTTTTACTGATGTAAATCTTGAAACAAAAATTGGACAAAAAAAACAAATTACCTGTAAATATCCTCTTATGACTGGTGCTTTAGGCTCTACTTTTGTAGCTACAAAATATTGGAGTTCTTTTGCAACTGGCTGTGCTTTGTGTGGTGTGCCTGTTGTTGTAGGCGAAAACGTTGTTGGTGTTGATAAAAAAGCAGAAATTATTAATGGACGTATCAAAAAAGCTCCTGAATTAGAACGCAGAATTGATAGTTATTTACGCTATAATGATGGTTATGGTGCTATCATCGTACAACTTAATGTTGAAGATACACGCAATGGTGTAGCAGAATACGTTGCAGAAAAATATGCTGATAAGGTTATTATTGAATTAAAATGGGGACAAGGTGCAAAAAATATTGGTGGTGAAATTCAAGTTACTGATATTGAATATGCTAAATTCCTTAAAAATCGTGGCTATTTAGTTGACCCTGACCCAACATTACCTGAAATTGAAGCTGCCTACAAAGCTGGAGCGATTAGCCATTTTGCTCGCCATAGCCGTTTAGGATATACTAATTTACAAAATGCTGATCAAGTTAGAAAAACATTTGCAAGCCAAGTTAGCCACCTTCGTAAACTTGGATTTAAAGCAATTTCTTTAAAAACTGGTTCTTATGGTATGGAAGCTCTTGCACTTGCTATGCGTTTAGCTAGTGAACATAAACTTGATCTTCTTACTATTGACGGATCAGGTGGTGGAACAGGTATGAGTCCATGGGATATGATGGAAAACTGGGGTGTTCCAAGTATTTTACTCCATTCTAAAGTACATGAATATGCAAGTATTTTAACTGCTCATGGCAAAAAAATGCCTGATCTTGCTCTAGCTGGTGGTTTTGCAAAACCAAGTCAAATTTTCAAAGGATTAGCACTTGTTTCTCCTTATGCAAAACTTATCTGTATGGGACGTGGTATGATGATTCCAGGTTTCTTAGGTGCTAATATTGAAGGTGCTATTCACCCTGAACGTCGTGCAGAAGTAAATGGTAACTGGGATAGCCTTCCAAAAACAGTTAGTGAAATTGGTACAACAGCTGAAACTATCTTTGCAGGTTATCATTCTTTGGAAGCAAAACTTGGAAAATCTGAAATGAAAAATATCCCTTATGGTGCTATTGCAATGTGGACTAACCTTGATAGACTTGGAGCAGGTCTCCAGCAACTCATGGCTGGTGTTCGTAAATTTGCTATGAACGAAATTTCAAGAGCAGATATTGCAACTGTAAACCGTGAAACTGAACGTGAAACAGGTATTCCATTTATTACAGAATTAAATGATGAAAAAGCAAAAAATATTTTAATTGATTAATACATATTAGTTTTATAGGTCTCCTTATAAGGTCGCTCTACGAGTGGCCTTTTTTATTGACAAAAATACGAGTATTCTATTTAATACAAAAAATGCTTTGAAAAAAGGTAATTATGCAAAACTTTCTTGTTATTCAATTAGCACGCTTTGGTGATATTATTCAAAGTAAACGACTTATTCTTTCTCTTTTAGAGCAAGGAAATGTAACCTTATTAATTGATAATAGCCTTGAAGCAATAGCAAAAATTGTTTACCCCACTGTTTCAATTATTGGATTACCAATTCTAAAAGCAAATCAACAAACAATATTTAATGAATGTAAAAAAATATTTACTTATCTCAAAACACAGAATTTTGATGAAGTTTATCCTTTAAATCATTCTCCTTTATGTCAAAGTATATGTACTCTTTTTTCTCCTGAAATTTTAAAAGGTTATACACGATTTCAAGGTTATAACCGTCAATCATTATGGGTAAAACTCGCCTTTCGTTGGTTACAAAATAGACAAAAAACCCCATTAAATCTTGTTGATTTTTGGGGACTTATGACAAACAATCCTATCTCTGCACACAAAGTTAATCCAAAAGCACATGGAAATGGCTATGGACTAGGTGTTGTTTTATCTGGACAAAATGCAAGAAGATCTTTATCTGCTGAAAATTACGCAAAAATAATTAAAATTGTTTTTGAACGCTTACAAAAGCAAAATACATTAAAAGAAAAAACAATTTTTTTATTAGGTACAAATAAAGAAGAAAAATTTGCTCAAGAACTTCTTTTTTACCTTCCTACATCTCTCCATTCTAATATAAAAAATACAGCAGGAAAAACAAATTTTTCTGATTTAAAAGAAATTCTTGAACAACTAGAATTATTGCTTAGCCCTGATACAGGAACATGCCATTTTGCTGCTCATCTTGGAACACCAGTAGAAGGATTTTATTTATCTTCTGCTAATATGTTTGAAACAGGTCCTTACGGCATGGGGCATAAAATTTGGCAAGCTTCACTTTCATGTAGTCCATGTAAAGAAATTGAAAAATGCTCAAATCAAAAACAAAATACAACAAGTTGTGCTTTAGCATTTCAACATCAACATTTTTTATATCATCTTTTACATAATAAACTTGATATAGAAAATTTACAAAAAAAAGCATTAGAAAATATAATTCCTTATACTTCTAAATTTTATTTAACCAATGAAAATTTTTCTTTTTCTCAAACTTGGGAAAGCCCACTTCCTAATCTTTTTGATAAACAAAGACAAAATGAAAAAAAGACATTAGAAACATATTGTGCGAGTTATTTATTACCTAATTTAACACAATATAAAGTAGAAACAAATCTTTTTACTGAAACTGATTGGATTTTACCTCAACAAAAACCATAATGCATAGGATAATTATGTTTGATAGACCATTAAAAATTGTACTTGTTTTACCACTATATGGAGGATCACTTCCTATTGGATATTATTGTGCTGATGCATTACGTGAATTAGGACATCAAGTTAAAATTTTTCAAGCTCCTGAATTTCTTAATGCTCATACCGCATTAAGACAAATGCATATAGGGCAAGATAAATTAGGACAACTAGAACAAAGCTTTGTGCAACTTCTTTCTCAAGCCATTTATGCCCTTGTAGATGAAGTTAAACCAGATTTAGTTTTAGCAATGGCTCAAGCCCCTATTAATAGACTTTTGCTTAAAAAATTAAAACAAGATGCAATTCCTTCTGCCATGTGGTTTGTAGAAGATTATCAAGTTTTTCCTTATTGGCAAATTTTTGCACCATTATATGATTATTTCTTTATTATTCAAAAAGAACCTTTTCTTTCTAAATTAAAAGAAATTAATGTGCAGAATGCTTTTTATTTACCAATGGCTGCTGATATTAATTTCCATAAAAAACAAACTCTTACCCCTGAAGAACAACAATTTTACCAAGCTGATCTTTCCTTTATGGGAGCAGGCTATCCCAATAGACGTGTAGCTTTCAGAGCATTATTAAAATATGATTTCAAAATTTGGGGAAGTGATTGGCAAGGTGATGAACTTCTTGCAAAATATTTACAAAAAAATGGTGAAAGAATTAGCCCAGAAGAAAGTTTAAAAATCTATTCTGCTACAAAAATTAATCTAAATTTACATTCAAGTATTCACACAAATAATCTTATCTCACATGGAGATTTCGTAAATCCAAGAACTTTTGAACTTGCTGCAATAAATACATTCCAATTAGTTGATAAACGCCAACTTATGGACGAGCATTTTATTTGCTCAAGTTTAACTAATCCTCGTGAAGATGCTGAATTAGCAACCTTTGACTCAATGGAAGAACTACAAGAAAATATCTTGTTTTACCTTAAAAATCCCGAACTAAGAAAAAAAATCGCTCAAAATGCTCATAATCGTGTAAAAAAAGAACATACATATAAACATCGTATGCAAACACTTCTTAGTACAATAAAAGAACATACTCCTAATTGGCCTAAACCTATAAAGCAAACAAAATTTGCAGATACTATTACACATGATACCCAAGAAGAATTACAAGAACTTTTAACACAACTTAATTTACCATTAGACTGTGATTTTAAAGCAGTAATAACACAATTACGCCAAAAATCAGGTGAATTATCTGCTCCTGAAACAGCATTACTCTTTTTATCTGAATGGAAAAAGTTTTATAGTTAATAACAATACTATACAAAAAAACATTTCTTTTATTTAAATATGTTTCCAACTTACCATAATTATTAATTTTAAAATGTAGTAAGATTTGAACATACTTGTATACAGTAAATAAAAATAACTTTTATATTTTTAGAAGTAAAAAAATTTTACCAATGCCCAACATGGGCATATTTATTGAAATATATTTCAATAAATATGCCTGATTGAGGGGCTTGGGGGAAATCATTTCGCTTTAGCCGTTATGACAGAAGAAGTTACGGATAAAGACAGTATAACCCCCAAAGAAAAAATAAAATTATTTTATAACATAGCCCAAAAAAATAATAAATTCCAATGAGAACATATTATACATATACAAACAATACCACAACATTGCATTTAGGTTCATTAAAACCAAAATTAGCACGTTTTACTTTATCAATATTAAACTCTGCAATGAACGAACTTAAAATTTCTTCTCTCAAAGATAAACATATTATACTTGCTGTTTCTGGTGGTGTTGATTCTGTTGCTATGCTAGGAATTTTTGTTTCTTGCCAACAATATTTTGGTTATACTTTACATGTATGCCATTATAATCATGGAATTAGAAAAGAAAGTGATGAAGAAGAAAAACTTATACAAGAACTATGCAAGCATTTTAATCTTCCCTATTCCATTGAAAAAGGTAATGTTCCTCTTTTTGCACAAGAAAAAAAAATAGGCTTAGAAGAAGCTGGAAGAATTTTGCGGTATAAATTTTTTGCAAAATGTATACAAGAACAAAATGCCTTTTGTTTTTGCACAGCCCACCATGCTCAAGATTTATGCGAAGATGTACTTATGCGTCTTATTCGTGGTACTTCATGGCCAAAACTAGCTGGTATGCAAAGTTATGACCCAAAACGAAAACTATTACGTCCTCTTTTATCTATACAAAAACAAGAACTCATAAATTTTGTTCAAGAATTATCTTTACCTTTTGCACAAGATGAAAGTAATTTTGATTTATCCTTTCAAAGAAATAGAATTCGCCACACCCTTCTCCCACTTTTAGAAAAAGAAAATCCTCAATTTTATAAAAATATTTTAAAACTCAAAGAAAATGCAAAATATGATACTGAATTTTTTGAAAAAAATTTGCAACAATTAAAAAACACATTAATACACAATAATCAAGAATTTTCTATTCCTATTCATGAATTACAAAAACATGATAAAACTATTCGCCTACGTTTTTATCATTATTTATTAGAAAAACTTACACAAGGTCATGCAAATAATGATACTTTTGAGCGATTAGACAATGCCATATGTTATAACAAAGGCAATACAGAATTTAAATTTTCACAACAAGTAAGATTTAAAATAAAAAATTCTTTTCTTATAGCATACATAAAAACTAACGTTTAGAATAACCAATATAAATTCGTAAATAGCCTAAAAGAAACAATATAATACAAGGAAACCATGCTGCAAAAACTGGAGGTAATTTTCCACTTTGCCCTAAAGAAACACCTAAAACATTTAAAGCATAACTAATAAATGCTGTAACTGTTGCCATTATTACAGCAAGATAAATATTTTCTTTATAACTAATAATAGCCACAGCAAGCACAGAAAAAACTATCATCATTACAGCATACGTTATTTTACTATGCCAAATAGTTAATAAACTTTCAATATTTGACCCAGAAGTTTTCAATTTTTCAATAGCTTCAAATAATACAAAAAAAGATAAACTTTGTGGTTTTTCATCTGTTGTACTAATAAAATAAAAGCGTATTGATTGGCTAACTGGTAAAAGAAAAGTATTTTCCATTTTTGTTTCAAATTGACTTGGATTATATTTTACAACATTTTCCAATTCCCATGATCTATCGTCTACAAAAACATTTTTAGCTCGAATAATTTCTTCAATTTCTTTTGCATCAGGAGATAATTTATAAGCAGTAAGATTTTTTCCTTTTCCTCGTTCAGTCATTTCTGCCACTTGAACAATATATCCATTATCAACAAACCATAAATTATCTATTTTTTGTTCAACCATTATACGTTCTCTTACATCATACCGCCATAAATGAAACGCTTTTTGTTCAGCAAGAGGCATAACTAACTGTGCTAAAACAAATTGTAATATAGCCCAAAAAATTCCAATATAAACCAATACCTTTGTAATTGTAAACATTGAAATTCCACCAGCTTGCAAAGCTATACCCTCACGTGCTGCAATCATGATTGCTAAAAAAATTACTGATGCTAATAAAAATACAGAAGGTAAAATTTGAGAAACAATAAAAGGCATTTTTAACACATAATATTCTATGGCATAAAGCATAGGTTTTTTAGAAGCCATAAAAATATCTGCTTTTTCTATTAAATCAATAAGAATAAATAAACTTACTCCAATTCCAAGTGTCATTAAAATAAGTCTTGTATGATTTTTAAAAATATATTTTGTCAGCAATTTCATTGTATTATGCCTTTTTTACAAACTTTTTTCGCAATTTAAATATCGAATAAAAATTAAGCCAATTTGGAAACCTTTCATTAGCAGAAAGAAAAACTCCATAAATACTAATACAAAAGAAAAATACAACAGGTAACCATATAGA
>JAHHTE010000104.1 GCA_020024815.1 Mailhella sp. | reverse complement strand
CTTTTTATATGCTTCCTACTCGTGCTTGGGAATTACTTATGGGAAGTATTTTAGCGTACACAAACTGGACACCTAAAACACAAAAAAATAAATTACTTTGCCGTGTTATTGGATTAATACTTATTGGTTATTCCATTTTCTTTTATAAAAATATTCTTTTTCCGAGTATTTGGGCTTTACCTCCTTGTCTTGGAGCTTGTCTCTACATTGCTGGCGGTCAACATGCTCAAAAATCTATTTTAAATTGTATTACTCATAATAAACTTTTTGTTTTCATTGGACTTATTTCCTACTCTGTTTATTTATGGCATTGGCCTATTTTTGTATATTACCAAAATTTCCCTTTTAGACGTGAAATGCCATTAGAAATGGGGCTTGCTCTTTCTTTCTTAACTCTTATTGTCGCAAGTTTTTCATGGAAATTTATTGAAACACCTATTCGACATAATCCTTTTTTCAAGAAAAAATATGTTGCATGGATAATGGCTCTCTTACTTATTGCACCTCTTTTAACATTTGTTAGCCAAGTAAAAGCTCCTCATACTCCAGAACTTTCAACACAATATATTTTTGATTCAAGACAAGATACCCATAACAAAACACAAAATACACCAAAAATGACATTTGGTATGCCATCACAAAATAATACATTAGATTTTGTATTAATAGGGGATAGCCATGCTGGAATGCTTTCTCCTTTATTTCAAGAACTTACAGAAAAATATGGACTTTTTGGAAAATTATTAAAAACAAGATTAAAAAGTGCCTATAATGCTAATGCTCCATTGCCTGAAATAAACAATAGCATGAATAATCAAAAAGAACTGACAGAACTTTATAAACAATATCATGTAAAAAACCTTTTTATCAGTTTTCGTCTTATTTGGCATGTTACTGGAACTGACATTATAAAATCAAAATCTCATATTAGTTATATAAAATATTACCATGATCCAAAACTACCACCTATGGAAGCTCTTTATCATTCTTTAAAAGAAACTATTGAAGATGCAAACAAAAATCATGTGCAAAATATTTTTATTCAAATTCCTGTTCCAGAAACAAAAGGATTTGTTTTACAAAGTGCAAGTAAACTCTCAAGCTTATTTAAAAAAACAAATCAAGAAATAAATAAAATCCTCGCAGAAACCTATACAGAATATGAAAATCGTATGGGTAAAATAAATGCTGTACTTTATAAATTAGAACAAGAATTTCCAAACGTTCATATCCTCAATATATTGCCTTACTTTAAAAACGATAAAGAACAACTATATAACGTAATGAAGGACAATATTATCTACTATATTGATGATGATCATCTTTGTTATGAAGGGGTTAACCTTATTCGTCCTCTTTATGAAAATACATTTAAAAAATATCTTCTCCCAAAAAAAGAATAATGAATTATGAAAAAAAAAAAATATAGACCAGATATTGATGTACTCCGTGCCATTGCTGTATTAGCTGTGGTATTTTACCATGCACATATCCCTTATTTTCAAGGTGGCTATATAGGCGTTAGTATTTTCTTTGTTATTTCAGGATACCTTATTACTGGAATTATTAAACGTAAAATAGAAAATAATTCCTTTAGTTTTCTTGAATTTTATGAAAATCGTTTACGCCGTATTTTACCTGCTCTTCTTGTTATTGTTAGCTGTTGTGTTTTTATCTCATGGCTTACTTCTGTTAATAACCTTGAAATGCGACAACTTTTTAGTTCTGTAAAACGTGTCCTTTTAACTATTCCTAATATTTATTTTTACAAAAACACTAATTATTTTGATCCTGCTGCAGAAACTCTACCCCTTTTACATACTTGGTCTTTAGGCGTTGAAGAACAATTTTATTTTATTATGCCTGCTTTGCTTTTTTTCCTTTACAAAATTTTAAAAGGAAAAATTCAAATTATTCATATTTTATGGGGACTTTGTATTCTTAGTTTTATTAGTTCTCTTATTCTTATTCAATATAATCAAAAATTTACTTTTTATATGCTCCCAACTCGTGCTTGGGAACTACTTATGGGAAGTATTTTAGCGTACACAAACTGGACACCTGAAACACAAAAAAATAAATTACTTTGTCGTGTTATGGGATTAATTCTTATTGGTTATTCCATTTTCTTTTATAAAAATATTCTTTTTCCAGGTATTTGGGCTTTACCTCCTTGTCTTGGAGCTTGTCTTTATATTGCAGGGGGAAAAAATGCTCAAAAATCTATTTTAAATTGTATTACTCATAATAAACTTCTTGTTTTTATTGGGCTTATTTCCTACTCTGTTTATTTATGGCATTGGCCTATTTTTGTATATTACCAAAATTTCCCTTTTAGACGTGAAATGCCATTAGAAATGGGACTTGCTCTTTCCCTTTTAACACTTATTATTGCAAGTTTTTCATGGAAATTTATTGAAAATCCTATCCGACATAATCCTTTTTTCAAAAAACGTTTTATTATTTGGCCATTAGCTCTTTTAAGTATAGGAACACTCTTATTCACTGTTTCTACTCTTAGTTTTCCTTATGGACAAAATCAAAAAAATCTTTTTATTGCAACATTCCCTAGTGAAGAAACTGAATTTGGTAAACAACACCAAAACAATATTGTTGATTTTGTTCTTATAGGAGATAGCCATGCAGCAATGCTCCCTCCACTTTTTAAAGAATTAGCAAAAGAACATCATCTTTATGGTAAACGTGTTCAATTACACCCTAAAAATCTATACAAACTTACTGCCAATAAAGAAGAAATTAAGCAAATAGATACACAATATAAAACGCTGGAATCAATATACCAAAATTATTCTGTACAAAATATTTTTATTAATTTCCGATTTATCATTTACATAACAAATGTTGATTTTCTCAAAAATGAAAATGATTTTATTCCTTCATATTATGGAAAAAATCCCAATATATTATCTTATGATGCTTTATATCTTTCATTAAAAGATATGATTAATGACGCAAAACAACATGGCGTAAAAAATATTTATATACAAATCCCCGTTCCTGAACCAAAAGCCTTTGTTCCTCAAAGTGCAGGTAAATTATCATCATTATTTGGTTATTCAAAAAATAAAATAAATTACATACTTAGTGAAAAATTTACTGAATATGAAAACCGTAATAAAAAAATCATTGAAGTATTAAAAAAACTTGAAAAAGAATATCCTCATGTATTCCTTATAAATATTTTACCTTTTTTTGAAAACAAACAAGAACAACTTTATAACGTAATTAATGATAATATTTCCTATTATATTGATGATGATCACCTAAGTGTTGAAGGCGTTAATTTAATTTCTCCAGTTTATAAAGAAATTTTTAAAAACCTTTTTACCTCCTCTAAATAATTATGAAAAAAAAAGAATATAGACCAGATATTGATGTACTCCGTGCCATTGCTGTATTAGCTGTGGTATTTTACCATGCACATATCCCTTATTTTCAAGGTGGCTATATAGGCGTTAGTATTTTCTTTGTTATTTCAGGATACCTTATTACTGGAATTATTAAACGTAAAATAGAAAATAATTCCTTTAGTTTTCTTGAATTTTATGAAAATCGTTTACGCCGTATTTTACCTGCTCTTGTGGTGATGATGCTTATTGTAATGGGTGTATATTATATTTTTACAAGCCACTTAGAATTATTACCCTTACAGCGTTCAGTAAAAAGAGCCATTGTTGGTTTTGCCAATATTTATTTTTATTTTAACACTAATTATTTTGACCAAGCAGCAGAAACCATGCCTCTACTCCATACGTGGTCTTTGGGTGTTGAAGAACAATTTTATTTTATTATGCCTGCTTTGCTTTTTCTTTTATATAAAAAATTGCAAGGTAAGCTTAATATTATTCATATATTATATTTTCTTTGTTTTATAAGCTTTATTAGTTCACTTATTCTTATTCAACATAATCAAAAATTTACTTTTTATATGCTTCCTACTCGTGCTTGGGAATTACTTATGGGAAGTATTTTAGCATACACAAATTGGACCCCAAAAAACCAAAGAAATAAATTAGTTTGCACACTTTCTGGACTTATACTTATTATATTATCTATTGGTTTTTATAAACAAATTCTCTTTCCTGGCTTTTGGGCATTACCTCCTTGTCTTGGAGCTTGTCTTTATATTGCAGGGGGTAATAATGCCCAAAAATCTCTTATCCATAAAATTACTTACAACAAAATTTTACTTTTTATTGGATTAATATCCTATTCTCTTTATTTATGGCATTGGCCTATTTTTGTTTTTTATCAAACATTTCCATTTTATACAAAAATTAGTACCTTTGAAGGGCTAATGCTTAGTCTTTTTGCGATTATAATTGCCTCTCTTTCTTGGAAATTTATAGAAAATCCTATTCGATATAATCCATTTTTCAAAAAACGTACTGTTATTTGGACGTTTAGTGCTTTTTTAATTGGAATTATACTTATCTTAGCAACATTATTTAGGCATACTAACGTTGGAGTAATATATAACTACACAGCACCAAACCGTTATCTTGAAAACAATATAAATGATAAGAAAAATGAACTTGATTTTGTAGTTGTAGGTGATAGCTACCTTTTACATATTGAACCATTATTAAGTGAATTAGCCCAAACCTATCAATTAAATGGCACAAAAAATTTTCAAGTAATAAAAAATTGTGTAAAAAAAAATGAAGATCAACAACAAATTCAAAAATATAAAGATCAATGGAATACCTTATCACAACTCTATAAAAAATATCACATAAAAAATATTTTTCTTATTTTCCGGTTAACAGAAAAATTATCAGGAAAAGACATTTATTATAATAACTTTAGTCCTGAACGTCCTCTTGTTTATTTACCAAATAAACAACTAAGTCCAGAACAAGGTTTTTTACAAGGTTTACGAGATATGATTCTTGAAGCCAAAGAGCATGGGGTAAAAAATATTTATATTCAACTTCCTGTACCAGAGCCAAAAGCTTTTATTCCCCAAAAAGCAAGTGTATTACATCGTTTTTATAATTATAATAACAAACAAATTAATGCGACCTTAGGGGAAAGTGTAGAAGAATATAAAATCCGTACAAAAATAGTTATGGATTTACTTTCACAACTAAAAAAAGAATTTCCAGACATTCATTTTATAGATATAGCACCAAGTTTTCTAGATAAAGAAAAAACTCTTTATAAAGTTGTTACAGATAATACATCTTTTTATTATGATGATGACCATTTAAGTTATGAAGGTACATTACAACATTATTCTGTGTATGATGAAATTTTTGCTCATATAAAAGACCAAATAACAAAAGACATACCAAAAAACTAGGATAGTCAAACCATGCAAGCAAAAGAATATAGACCTGATATAGATGTGTTACGTGCTATTGCTGTACTTGCAGTAGTTTTTTACCATGCACATATCCCTTATTTTCAAGGAGGATATATTGGGGTAAGTATTTTCTTTGTTATTTCAGGTTATCTTATTACAAATATTATAAAAAAGAAAATAGAAAATAATTGTTTTAGCTTTTTAGAGTTTTATGAAAATCGTTTACGCCGTATTTTACCTGCTCTTGTAGTAATGATGTTTATTGTAATGAGTGTATATTATATTTTTACAAGCCATTTAGAATTATTACCCCTGCAACGATCTGTAAAAAGAGCTATTGTTGGCTTTGCTAATATTTTCTTTTATTTTAATACAAATTACTTTGATCAAGCAGCAGAAACAATGCCTCTCCTTCATACTTGGTCTTTAGGCGTTGAAGAACAATTTTATTTTATTATGCCTGCTTTGCTTTTTCTTTTAAATAAAAAATTACAAGGAAAACCTAAAACTATATATATATATATATTGTATGCTCTTTGTCTTATAAGCTTTATTAGTTCACTTATTTTTATTCAATATAATCAAAAATTTACTTTTTATATGCTTCCTACTCGTGCTTGGGAATTACTTATGGGAAGTATTTTAGCATACACAAATTGGACCCCAAAAAACCAAAGAAATAAATTAGTTTGCACACTTTCTGGACTTATACTTATTATATTATCTATTGGTTTTTATAAACAAATTCTCTTTCCTGGCTTTTGGGCATTACCTCCTTGTCTTGGAGCTTGTCTTTATATTGCAGGGGGTAATAATGCCCAAAAATCTCTTATCCATAAAATTACTTACAACAAAATTTTACTTTTTATTGGATTAATATCCTATTCTCTTTATTTATGGCATTGGCCTATTTTTGTTTTTTATCAAACATTTCCATTTTATACAAAAATTAGTACCTTTGAAGGGCTAATGCTTAGTCTTTTTGCGATTATAATTGCCTCTCTTTCTTGGAAATTTATAGAAAATCCTATTCGATATAATCCATTTTTCAAAAAACGTACTGTTATTTGGACGTTTAGTGCTTTTTTAATTGGAATTATACTTATCTTAGCAACATTATTTAGGCATACTAATGTTGGAGTAATATATAACTACACAGCACCAAACCGTTATCTTGAATATAATGTTAAAGATAAAAAGAACACTCTTGATTTTGTTGTTATTGGTGATAGCCATGCATTAAGTATAGAAGAACTAATCAATCAATTAGCTCAAAAATATCACTTATATGGTATGCACAACTGGCAAGTAATCAAAAATTGCGTTAGTATTAAAGATGACCAAAAACGTATTCAAGAATATCAAGATCAATGGAATAAATTATCACAAATTTATGCAAATCATAAAGTGAAAAACCTTATTATTGCTTTTCGATTAACTGAAAAAATTTCAGGTAAAGATGTTTATTATAACAGCTTTAGTCCTGAACGCCCACTTGTATACTTACCAAATAAAAAACTAAGTCCAGAACAAGGTTTTTTACAAGGTTTACGAGATATAATTCTTGAAGCCAAAGAGCATGGAGTAGAAAATATTTATATTCAACTCCCTGTACCAGAGCCAAAAGCCTTTATTCCACAAAAAGCAAGTGTCTTACATCGTTTCTATGATTATAATAATGAACAAATAAATAAAGCTCTTGGAGAAAGCATAGAAGAATATAAAATCCGTACAAAAACAGTTATAGATTTACTTTCACAACTAAAAAAAGAATTTCCAGACATTCATTTTATAGATATAG
>JAHHTE010000103.1 GCA_020024815.1 Mailhella sp. | reverse complement strand
ACTTTTGAAAAAGTTCCCCTCTCAAACTCTCCCTTCAAAACTTTTTAATCCAAAAACTCTTTTGCGTGCAAAAGAGTTTTTGTTTTCTAAATTATAAAAATGAAACAAGTTTTACTAACGCCCTAATATAGGCAAATTTCTTGAAACTTGTTTCAATAAATTTGCCTGATTGAGGGGGCTTGGGGGAAATCATTTCCCCCAACAAAAAAATAACATTATAAAAAAACTCCTCAAAATTTGAGGAGTTTTTTGAGGAGAATAGGAATTATCCTATTTATTGAGTAATTTCTGCTTTAAAAAGATTTTCACGCAAAGCTGAACGATATTTAAGCATAATTGCATCTTCAACAGGTTTTAAACCTTGTAAACCTTGAGGCATTTCTGCTGTAACTTTATCTACAAAAATTGCAAGTTGATGATCTCCGCAAGCATCAAAAACCATTTTTCCAGCTTCAAGAGCCATTGCACGAGTTGGCCATGCTTTAGCTCCATCAATATCTAATGGACTTGCTAAATAACGAATTTCGCCACCAGCATGAGCTTTTACTAATTCGATAGTTTTTGCTAAATCTTCTTTATCAATACCTGTACCATAAAGTTGTTCATAAACTTTATTATCACCTAAAATATTAAGTTGAAGTTTTGTAACAACATTTAATGCTAATACTTTTTCAAGAAAAGCACTATTTCTTCCATCTGTTTGCATACAAATAGTTAGACCACCTGCTGCTAATTGCTTTACTAATGTAAGAAAATTCTCTTCTTGTTCTTTTGGACAACAAGAAAGATAAAGTCCAGAGATCCAACCATGTAACAAATCACTACGGGTTACAGCTCCTGCTTTTTTAAGTTCATCACCACAAAGCATATATGCTATAACTTCCCCACTTCCTTGACGAATAACTTCTCCATTATAAAAAAGTGGAAATTCAACACCTTCTGGGTTTCTATAAATTTTTGGTCTATTTGTTCTGTAAAAAGTATTAAATTCTTCTGATTGAGCTTTAAAATCAATAGTATCATAAGGAATATTACGTTCATTTAAAAAGCCTTTTACAATTTTACAACGAATACAATTTGGTGCTGTGTATAATGTTATACTCATAATATTTCTCCATTTATTTATTTGTCTTCTGGGTCTTCAACTGATGCAATGCAAAGAGCATTGCTACCTTCAAATGGAAGGCAACCTTCTACTTCAACTTCTCTTACTCTATCACCAAAAGCTGCTGCACCAGGAACACGGAATGTTGTTACATCTAATGGTTTAACTGGTGTTTCAACAGACTTTTGAACTTGTGGAACCCATTCATAAGGAACACGGTAAGCACGATACGTCATATTCATAGGAATAAATTTACCTTTATAAGGAGAAATAAATTCCCAAACTAATTCATAATCTTTTGTAACTTCAAAAACTCGTCCATTAGAACCTTCAGTAATAAGTGTATTACCATTAGGTAATCTTTGCATACCACTAATAAATGGACTGTAAAAACGGCTTGCGTCCATTGGCATAAGAAAACCAGCTTCAGCAGGAGTGTATTGCCATACAATTTTCATCGCAACTGGATCAATTTCAAGTACACGAGAATAATCACGTAATGCAGCTTTTCCCCCAGTAGGAGCACCTGGATTTGGTACATCATAACCAGCCCAGCCACCATTATCAAAAACTAAGATATTTCCACCACCAGGTAAAGTATGAGGAATCATGTGAGCATGATGTTGTCCAATAATCCAACCAATAGCTTTTTCCTCTGGTGTTCCATCATAATCAGGACCAAGTTTCCAAGTAATTTTGCCTGTTGCTTTATCAATGATAAAAATAATATTAGATTCACGAGCGTCAACAATAATATTATCTGGGTGAAAACGTTTATCACCTTGATCATGCCATTTATTAGGACCAAGTGCAGACATACTGTTAATATGCATCCAATCACCCATACTTTCAGGTAATGTTGGACGATAATTAGGATTACGACAAAGAGTATTCTTAGCTCCTTCTTTAAAACCTAATTCATCAAAATGATCACTACAACGCCATTCCCAAATAATATCACCGTCCCAATCAACTTCCAAAATCACATCATCTAATAATAATTTATCAGTAATTTTTTTATTACGAACATTTTTATGAGCTAAAACTAACGTATTACCTTCAAGGCTTTTTGGTTCCATATCAGGAGCATAATAACCAACTGGATTACCTTCACGTTGAAAATCATGGTGATAACGTGCCATCCAACGTGGTTCATAACCTGGATCTTCAATAAACTCATTACGATCAAATTTCCATACAACTTTTCCGTCCCAATCTAATTGGACTAAATCAATTTGATCTTGTACTGAATATTTACCACTACGACGACCGCGATTAGTTACAATATAACCACCAGGAAAAATTTTATTTGGAAAACCATGAACACCTTTCCATACATTATGTTCACGTCCATTCATATCCATAAGAATTGCACCAACTTCTTGTGCTTGATAAATTGTCAAACCATTCCAACATTTTTCTGGATTATAAACTGTAACTCCAGTAGGATAAATAGTAGGATGACCCATTTTATATCTCCTTTTTATTGAATATTTATTGCATGATCCATTGCCAATAAGGTACAGCAATAGCTAAAAGAAATGGTATTGTTAAAATCATTCTAAGTGCCAACACTTTTACCATACTTCCAAAATGAATATATCCAAACCCATAGAAAAGTAAGAGAACAGCATATTCATAAGGGAAGATATAGTTATCAAAACCATATTTGAATGATAAATATAAAATACGAGGCTCAAGTCCAAGAGCATTGCCAAGTTCTGCTAAAGGAGTTGAAAAAGAAGCTGTTGCAGCAAGTGGAGTAAGAATAAAGTTACCAATAACCCCAATAATATAAGAAGCAACACTAGCTCCATAAAGTCCTAAATTTTCCATATAGCCAAAAGTATTATTTGCCATCCAATCTGTTACTTTTAAATACTTTCCAGCACTACCAATAGCCATACAACCCATAATAAAGAAAATAGGACTAAAGTTTACTGTTTTAATCTTTTCAGCATTCATTAATTCTACTTTTGGTAAAAATGCTACAAAAGAAATAAAAATCAAAATCATACCAGGAGTAAAACCATGTAATTTATCAGTGATAAGAAGAAGTATAGTAATACCCATTAAAATAGCAGCTGTTTTTTCTACTTTAAGCATTGGACCAAGTTCTGCATAACGAGCTTCTAGAGCTTGTTTTAATTCAACTTTATCTACTTTACTTGGCAATAATAGCATAACAATACCACAGCTCATTAATGTATAAAGAGTTGCTGGTAAAAAGTTCCAACTTGCATATTCAAGCCAACCAGTTTTTGTTTGCAAAACTTTGTCAACCAAACTCATACCAATTACAAGGTCACCACCACCAGTTAAAAAACAGTTTTTTGAACTAGCAACCGCTAAAAAAGCAACTAACATAAGTGCTGTTGCCTCGCGTGAACCTTTTTTAAAATCTAAAGATTCACAAAGACTTATTACAATAGCACAAAAAATAACAGCCTTACCTGTAACAGCTGGAACAAGTGGATTAATAATGTAGGCTGCAAGCATTAATCCTAATAATGTTCCAACAAAAGAACCGCCCATAAGACGCATACAGCCTAAGCCAATTCTTTTTCCAAGACCTGTTGATTGTAAAATTTTACATAAAATAAAACCACCAATAACAATATTAGGAACATCAGTAAACCAGTTATTGTACACTACATTTGAAGGTACAGCACAAAAAGCAATATATAATACAGGTAATAATAATCCTGTGGCAACATCATTTATTAAATCCATTGCCCAAATAATCACCATCCAAGTGGTTATTACTAAAAACATTGCCATGTGATGTGTAAGTGTTTTATCATCAATAGGCAAAATAAAATAAAGAATAACTGGAAATACAATACTTCCTACCCACTTTATCAATAACTTTCCCATAGTATCTTCTACTACTTGTGACATAAACACCTCCACAATAATGTGTTACTATTTTCACATAACATAGTAATACAAAATTTCTCATAAAAAAAATGTAACTTTTGCTACATTTTAACTTTTTATTTTATTTTTTTTTAATTATATTTTTTCAGGGAGCTATATATGTCAAATAAAATAGAACTATTTCAAGATATTAGTGTTGTAAGCCTAAATATGAAAGAATGGGAAGATTTTTTCCAATACGGCACAAAAATTAAACGACCAAAAGGATATGAACTTTTTAAAAGTGGTGAAATTTGGAATAAACTCTATGTATTAGTACAAGGAGAAGCAAAACTAGTAAGAGTTTCTGCTAATGGAAAAGAAAAAATTTTTTGGTCTGGTGTTGCACCTTGTCTTTTGGGAGAAGGACCTTTTTTTGATGAAATGACAAGTTTAAGCTCCTTTATTCTTACACAAGATAGTATTCTTTATTGTTTTACCCATGATGTCGTCCATTCTATCTTATTGAATAATAAAAATATTGCCCTTTCCATTATTAAAAATCTTGCCCTTAAAGCAAGAATTGTTAATAATTTCAATTCATGTATGTGCTTTACTGAACTTTCAACTCGTATTTGTCTTTTTTTACATCAAACATTACACTCTGATAATAATAAAAAACAATTTTATGCAGTACCAGAATTTACGCAACAAGAACTTGCAAATCATTTAGGTGTTCATAGAGTTACCATTAATAAAACATTACGCTATTTAGAACAACAAGGAATTATTGGTCCTTACAATAAAAAAATAATATATATTCTAGATATTGAAACCTTTACAAAAATTATTAATAAAAATATTTAAAAAAAATTATTTTCTCAACCCAGTATAATAACATAGGAAATTTATTTTTTACTTGTAATTGCACTATTCTATAAATAATATTCTATTAATATTACTAATAAAAAAAGTATGTTATCATAAAAAAACTTAAAAAAAATATATAATATTTATTTCCTAGAATGTCTTGCACAAATTTACTATATCGTGTATATATAAAATATTCTAACTAAGGAGTTTTTTTATGGCACGTTTTACATTACCCCGTGATATTTACTTTGGAAAAGATAGCCTTGATAATTTAAAAAATATCAAAGGTAAAAAAGCTATCGTTGTTGTTGGTGGTGGTTCCATGAAAAGAGCGGGCTTTTTAGATAAAGTTGTTAATAATCTCCAAGAAGCAGGCTTAGAAACAAAGCTTTTTGAAAATGTTGAACCAGATCCATCTATTACTACTGTAATGAATGGTGCAAAAATGATGAGAGAATTTGAACCTGATTGGATTGTTGCAATTGGTGGAGGTTCTCCTATTGATGCAGCTAAAGCTATGTGGATCTTCTATGAATATCCTGATACAAAATTTGAAGATGCTGCAATACCTTTTAATTTACCAACATTACGTCAAAAAGCACAATTTGTAGCTATTCCTTCCACTTCAGGAACTGCAACAGAAGTTACAGCATTTTCTGTTATCACTGACTATGAAAAAGGTATTAAATATCCTTTAGCTGATTTTAATTTAACTCCTGATATTGCTATTATTGACCCAGCTATTGCCGAAACCATGCCTCCAAAGCTTACAGCTCATACTGGTATGGACGCATTAACTCATGCTATTGAAGCTTATGTTTCTACTGCTAACTGTGTATTTACAAACCCATTAGCTATGAAAGCTATTGATATTATTAATGATAACCTTGAAAAATCCTATCATGGTTATATGGCTTCAAGAGAACAAATGCACTATGCACAATGTCTTGCTGGTATGGCGTTTTCTAATGCTCTTTTAGGTATTGTTCACTCTATGGCACATAAAACAGGTGCTGTATTCAAAAATGGACATATTGTTCACGGTGCTGCTAATGCTATGTATTTACCTTATGTAATTCAATTTAACGCTAAAAATGCAACTGCATTAAAACGTTATGCAAATATTGCTGACTTATTAGGTATTGAATACAATTCAAAAGAAGAAGCAGTTGAAAAACTTTGTGAAAAAATCCAAGCATTAAGCACTGCTCTTAATATTCCATTACGCATTGCAGACTATGAAAATGGTATGGTTCCAGAAGATGAATTTTTAGAAAAACTTCCTTCTATTGCTAAAAATGCTATTGCTGATGCTTGCACCCTTTCTAACCCACGTCAACCAAGCCAAGAAGAAATGGAAAAACTTCTTAAATGTTGCTACTACGGTCAAAAAGTTGATTTCTAATCATAATAACATAGTATCTTTTATAGGGGGAAATAATTCCCCCTTTTTTAATTAAATCACCATACTTAAAAAATATATCAAATTAATACATGAATAATTTTTATTTTTAAATATTAAAACTTTTTCACTAATACCCTAACATCGCTAATTTATTTTATGAATACTTATTTCAATAAAATTACTTAATTGAGGGAGCTTAGGGGAAATCATTTCCCCCAAAAACAAAAATGAAAAAAATAAAAAAAGAAGTTATTAGCCTTGTTGATATTTTTTTAATAATTGTACTAATAATTCATACAATTCTTTTTCTGTATAAACTACATAATCTGCAACAGACAAAAGTTTTTCACTTGGTCTATTTACTTGCCCCATTACAATACCTATATCAGCAAATTTCATTGCCTCTACATCATTATTCCCATCACCAATAAAAATAACAAAATCACCTTGTTTTTGATAATTATTTACAATGGTTTCTTTTTGTAAAATATCTTTTATCCCCATAATAACATTATTTTCTATAATAGCTTGAGAAGCATACACTTTACAACCATATCGCTGCACAAGTTTTTCTATCCAACAAAATAAATTACTAGAAGCAATCACACAACAAGAAGAATTTTCTTGAATAAATTTTAATAATAAAATAAAAATATCAACATGATACAATAAATTTGCTATTTCATAAATTGGATATTTTTTTAAAATATTTACTCTAAATTGAAATGAAGTGTTAAATTCAACCTCCCCTTTTACTGTTTTTTCTGTTAAGTCTTTTATTTCACTTTCTAAAGAAAAATATTCAGCTATTAATGGTAATGTTTCTTTTTTTGTTAATGTTCCATCTAAATCAAAAATAAATTTTACTCCCATTTATAACCTACCATTTTCCATTATCTTAAAGTGTGTTTTTAGGTTAACATTATCTTTTGAGAGGAAAACTTTTGAAAAAGTTCCCCTCTCAAACTCTCCCCTCAAAACTT
>JAHHTE010000102.1 GCA_020024815.1 Mailhella sp. | reverse complement strand
CACACTCTTTCAGCAAGTCGCTTTGCTCCTCGCTTACAGAGAGTGAAACGTATTAACTTAATGATTTTATAAAAATATTTTTTATTTTATAAGCCTAACGCCTTAAAGTAATTCTTAATAATTTGAAAACACACCCTATTAACTATGTAAAAAATCACTCATTTATTTTTTTAAGAAAAAGACTTTGTGCCAATACCCTTAAGTAGGCAAATGTATTGAAATTTATTTCATTACATTTGCCTGATTGAGGGGGTGTGGGGGAAATCATTTCCCCCACAAAAAAAAGAAAAAAAAACATAAAACAAAATACATTTATTTTTAATATATAAAATCAGTGTATTATAAAAAACAACAAAAAGAGAAGCTTTGCTTTTTTTATTTTTTTATATATACTTTTAATCATAAATTTTACTTTTGCGAGGATAAATATGATTACTTGGAAACATTATAATCCAGTCCAAATCATTGCTGGGCTTGATAGTAGAAAAGAAATTGCAAACTATTTACCTAACACAGGTAAAATTTTACTTGTTACAACAAAAGGTATGATAGAGCGTGGCACAATTAACGAATTTACTAACTATTTAACATTACCTTACGAAATTTTTATTGCTGCTCCTGAACCTAACTTAGACATTATTGACAACTATTATACAGAAAATAAAGAACAAGAATTTTCTATTATCATCGCTATTGGTGGAGGATCTGTTATTGATAGTGCAAAAGCTTTATCATGTGCTTTTGCTCAAAAAGAATATGATTTACCTTTACAAGCATGGCTTAGAGATAAAAAAGAAAAGCCAAGTATTGCATTACCACTTATTGCCATGCCAACCACAGCAGGAACAGGTTCTGAAGTAACACCTTTTGCAACAATTTGGGATAAAAAGAATATGAAAAAATGTTCTTTAGCATCTCAAGTATGTTTTCCAAAAATAGCATTTTTAGATCCATTATTTACAAAAACTCTTTCTTGGAAATTAACTGTTTTTAGTGCATTAGATACATTTTCCCATGCTCTTGAAAGCTTATGGAATAAACATGCCACGCCATTAAGTCTTTTTTATGCTATGCGTGCTATTAATATGGTAATGGATTCCTTGCATTATATTGAACATGATTCTTTTGATATGAAAAATCGTTATCGTTTACAAGAAGCAGCAATGCTTGCAGGAGTTGCTATTAGCCAAAATCATAGTTCTATTGCTCATGCTATTTCTTATCCTTTAACCTTACATTATAATGTTCCACATGGTTTAGCTTGCTCTGCTTTTCTTCTTCCCATTATGGAAAAAGTTATTAGTGAAAATGCTTTTATGCTCAACTTAGACGAAAGTTTTATTAATAAATTACATGAATTTTTAACGCGTTATAAACCATACGTACTTATAAGAAAATACTGCTCACTCTCTGAAGCACAAAGCAAAATTAATGAAATGTTTACCCCTGAAAGAGCAGGAACTTTCGTTTTACCACTAACAACAGATGATGTTTTAGCTATTTTACAAAAAGGGTATGAATTACAATAATGAATGAATTTATTATGTATCTTGTTACCGGTCTTGGTTTTGCTTGTATTTTTGAAGCATTGCCATGGTTATTAGGACCTGAAAAAATGAGAGATTTTTTATTACAATTAGCAGATTTTAATCCTGATCAATTAAGAGGTTATGGAATAGTTTTACTTATACTTGGTGCTACACTAATTTGGTTTGCTCGTTCTTAAATATCATTTTTGTTATGGGGAAAATATAAAAGAAATTTTCCCCTTTTAAATATTTTAACCTATATAATTATTGGAGTTTATATGTCCTATCCAATTACTACAATTATCTTAGCAGCAGGCAAAGGAACAAGAATGCCATCTAAAAATCCTAAAGCATTACAAACTGTTTTAGGTGAAGCTATGCTTTCCCATGTTTATTCTGTTGCTCAAAGTATTAGTGATACAATATGGACAGTTGTTGGATATAAAGCAGATATGATTACAGATTATCTTGCAAAAAATCATGGAGAAAAAGCATTACAGCATACAATTTTACAAGAAAAACAACTCGGAACAGGACATGCTGTGCAATGTGCCATGCAAAAGATTAATGAAAATACTACAAATAACGCTGAAAAAATTCTTATTTTAAATGCTGATGTACCACTTATTTCAACAGAAATATTAACTGATTTTATTACAAAATCAGAAAAATATCCTCTAAGTTTTATAAGTCTTTATTTACCTGATGCAAAATCTTATGGACGTGTTGCCCGACAAGGTTTTGTCGATAAGGCAAAAAATACTCCTTGCACAGCACATGAAGATAATAAAGGAAACGTTGCAAAAATCATTGAAGCAAAAGATTTTAAAGTACAATATCCAAACTCTGCCATTTATGAAGTTAATTCTGGTATTTATTTAGTTGATGCACAAATTCTCAATGAATTTCTTCCATTACTTTCAAGTCAGAATGCTAATAATGAATATTATATTACAGATATTATAGGACTTGCCAAAGATAAAAATATTCCTCTTGAAGCTTTTTGCTTTGAAAATGCTGAAGCATTACTTGGTGTAAATAATCCTCTTGAACTTTATGAAGCAGAAAAAACTTTACAACAAACTATCAATACAAAACTTATGTCAAATGGTGTAGTTTTACATAATCCTGAAAGTATACGCATTAGTCCTTTTGTTGAAATTGCTGCTGGAGTTGAAATTTTTGGACCTTGCGAAATATATGGAAAAAGTAAAATTGAACAATATACAACTATTGAATCCCATTGTGTTATAAAAAATACCCAGATAGGTGAAGCTTGCACTATAAAAAGTTTTTGCCATTTTGAAGACGCAATAGTTGGTAATAATGCTAAATTAGGACCTTACGCTCGATTAAGACCACAAGCAGAACTTTCTGATAATGTTCATCTTGGGAATTTTGTTGAAATCAAAAAAAGCAAAATTGGAAATGCAAGTAAAGTTAATCATTTAAGTTATATAGGTGATAGTATTGTAGGTAGTGATGTCAATGTAGGAGCAGGCTGTATTACCTGCAATTATGATGGAAGAAATAAGTTCCAAACAATTATAGAAGATAATGCTTTTCTTGGGTCTAATTGTGCTTTTGTTGCCCCTGTAACTATTGGTAAAAATACTCTTGTTGCTGCTGGTTCTGTAATTACAAAAGATACCCCAGAAAATACACTTGCCATTGCAAGACAAAGACAAACAAATCTCAAAAAGCGATAACTTTAAATTTCTTACAAAAAATATATTGTAACTATACAGGCTATTTTAATAGCCTGTTAATATATATAATCTTTTTCATTATATTATAACTAATTAGGAATAATAATGAGCTTTGCAACATTTAGAAATTTTTGTCAAAAAATTATTAGTACAAAAACTAATGAGCAAATAAAAATAAATTCCTATTTAGCAACACGTCAAATTCGTAAAGTTTTTCTTCATAAAATAATACATTATTTACAATATCTTCTTGTAAACTTATCCTTAATGTTTTTTCCTTTTTTATATTCAAAACTTACAGGAGATATTTCTGCTATATATGCTGGCTATGCTATTATTACGTGCCGTATGCTTTATAACTTTATTCGACTTACTTACGCTTATTTATCTTATATTCAAATACAAGGTCTAACCTTTAATCCTATAACAATAGCATATCAAATGTTTTATAATGAAATTTATACACAAGTTTCTTTTGAACTTAATAAAATGAACTTTTTTACCAAACAAATCTATAAATTAGGATATGGTCGAAGTATTCGATCTATAACACAAAGTTTTTATGATAATTTAAAATATTACTTTATAAAATCTTTATTATTTTTTGCTATACAAGCCATGTTCGCTTGGAGTTCCTATATTTTTCTTTCAAGTCAATATATTACCCCCTTTTTGTATGCAGCAGGTGAATTAAATATTTTTTCAGCAACAATTTATCCTTTCTATTATTCCATTAGCTATTTATTTTCAATTTTAACAAATATTTCTTTTTTTCCTTTTATTATTTTTATTAGTTTATTTTTATGTTGTAATGCAATAACTTTTTATCTAGCGTACACTATTCCCTATAAAAAACTTCCACTTTATTTAGTAGTATTACTTTTTTGCTCTATGCTTGTTTTACTTTTTTTATCCTACCTTTTTTCAATACAAAAAATTAGCCCAATAATAGTAGCTTTTTTATTTACTTTTTTAGAAACAAGCCTTTTTTCCATTAATAAAAGAAATGAATAATATATAAAAAAAGCCCCAAAATAGGGGCTTTTTATTGGTTATTCAAGAAATTTTATAACCATTTAAATAACTGTTTCCAAGAACCTTCACGTTCTTCGCGAATATCTTCAGAATTATTTTTACGATATTGAATAAAAGAAGATTCAGCTTGTTTTTTAGCATAATCATGGACTTCTTTTACATCAGGATAGCGTTTTACAATACGAGTATATCTATTCCACGCTGCTTCATAGTTACCCATTTTATAATATACATTTCCTATAAAAACTTCTCGTTCTGCTAAAAGTTTTCTTGAGAGGCGTAATTCTTCTTCTGCAAGTTTAGCATATTCTGTTTCAGGATATTCATTAATCACACGTGTTGCATATTCAGACGCTGTTTGCACATTTGTTGACGCTCTATCAATGGAACGATAACTAAGGCGTAAAGAGCGAGCTGTTTGCAATAATACATAAGGAGTTGCTTCATGTCTTGGATGTAAATTTTCAAAATCTCTATACGCATCAGCTGCTTCAAGATAATTTTCATTCAAATACATAGCATCAGCAAGCCCAAGTTCTGACTCAACAACATAGGGACTAAATGGATAATTGTCTTTTATATCAGTAAAATATTCTGCTGCTTTTCCATATTCTTTATTTTGCATAGATTCAACAGCAGCTTCAAACTTTTCTTGTACTGTATCTGTTGGTGTTTCAACAAAATAGTTATCAATAAGTCCACCACAACCAGTTAAGAAAAGGCACATCAATAAAGATAAAACAATTTTATGCATTAAAATGCTCCAAGTATCGCATTGCAGCACTTGCTGCTGTTGCACCATCGCCAACTGCTGTGCATACTTGACGACACATTTTAGCTCTAATATCACCAGCTGCAAAAATTCCAGGAATATTTGTAAGCATTTCTTGATCTGTTTTAATAAAACCTTGTTCATTACGTTCAAGATTTTCAGGAACAAAAGACGCATTTGGAATATGTCCAATATAAACAAATAAGCCTTCTACTGGTATTTCACGCTTTTCACCTGTCTCAACATGACGCACAATAACTTTTTGCAAAGCAGGTTCACCAGCTAATGAGTCTACAACGCAAGAAGTTACAAGCTCTATTTTTTCTGGCATAGTACGGATTTTATCTAAATAAATTTGTGTACCACGAAAACCTTCACGGCGGTGAATAATATAAACTTTATTCACAATACGTGATAAATAAAGAGCTTCTTCAAGAGCAGAATCACCACCACCAACAATAGCTACATCAGCTCCACGATAAAAATTAGCATCACATAAAGCACAATAGGAAATACCTTTTCCCTTATATTCCTCTTCTTCAGGAATACCAAGAGGACGATTTCCAGCTCCTGTTGCAATAATAACAACTCTTGCTTTAATAGGATCACCACTTGCAAGATGGATAACATGCATTTTTCCATTTTCTTCAATGGTTTCAATGCTTGTAACATCAGCACGAAGATGTTCTACTTTATACTCATTAACATGAGCAGAGAAAAGATCGGCTAATTCCCAACCCTTAGCACCTTTTGGAAAACCTAAATAATTTTCCACTTCAGCAGTACTAAGAACTTGTCCACCTGCGGTATTTTTTTCAAGTAAAGCAGTTTTATACCCTGCTCTAACAAGATAAAGTGCCGCATTAAGACCAGCTGGACCAGAACCAATAACAACGGCATCAAAATTACTCATATTAAAGAGCCTTATTAATCATATCTACAATGTTTTCTTTAGAAACAGCACCAGTAACTTGTTCTACAACTTCACCATCTTTAAACACAATTAAAGTAGGAATAGCACGAATACCAAAACGACTAGGTGCATTTTGTGCTTCGTCAACATTTAATTTTGCAACAGCTACTTTACCTTCAAATTCTTTTGAAATTTCGTCAATAATTGGAGCAACTGCACGGCATGGTCCGCACCAAGGAGCCCAAAAATCAACTAATACAGGGAGTTCATTTTTTAAAACCATTGCGTCAAAATTTGCATCATTAAGTTCAATAGCCATATTAATTCTCCTCTACCTAATATAAAAAAATAGGTAAATCATTTTTATTTAATTTATGGTATAGTATTGTTAAAGAGATACTATGTCAACAATTACTACTTTAAATACACAAGATATACTTTTATAAAAATAATAAAAAGTTATATAACAATGACAAAAAATCTTTCAAAAAAAATTTAATAAAGACCACCCGCTTAGCGGGTGGTTTTCACCAGCCCTATAAGGGCATATTACTGGCTTGCGTCTCAACACGCTTTGAATATATTCGTCAATTGCATTATATTCACTAGCTGCTACTAAAGTAGCTTATACCATTGCCTTATTTATTCTTACTACCCGTGAACGGGTCATAATATTCTTTTAGTGAGTATTGGTCGGTCATTTTATCCTCATTTAATTGATTTTGAATATACGCTTGTATTATTTCTTTATTACGTCCTACCGTATCTACATAATAGCCTCTGCACCATAAATGCCTATTTCCATATTTGTATTTCAAGCTTGCATGTTTATCAAAGATCATTAGAGAACTCTTCCCTTTCAAGTACCCCATAAATGAAGAAACACTTAGATTAGGTGGAATAGATACTAACATGTGAATATGATCTACATAGGCTATTGCTTCAATAATCGTTACTTTTTTTTGTTCGCATAATTGTCTAAGAATTTTACCTATATCTTCTTTTAATTTTGAATATATTATTTGACGACGAAATTTTGGAGCAAACACTATATGATATTTGCAATTCCAACGGGTATGAGATAAACTTTGACTGTCTTTCATAAGACACTGTCCTCCTTTGGTTATAATTGACGAACACATCAAATGTATACCAAAGGAGGACAGTCTTGTATCTAAAGATTTTCAGTCCACCCGCTTAGCGGGTGGTTTTATTGTGCTAAAGCGACAACAAAAAAAGCCCAGTACTACACTGGGCTTTTTGGTATAAAAAAAGCAATAAAAAAAGGCTTAGCATCGTCCTACTTTCCCACACAAGAGTATGCAGT
>JAHHTE010000101.1 GCA_020024815.1 Mailhella sp. | reverse complement strand
ATTATTATCCTTGTTGTTTTAAAATTTGTTCAAATTGGTTTGTAGTTTTATTTATAAGTGTAGTATTTTGTGTTATTTTTACATTTAAAACAGAAGTAAGATATTGTAATCTAAAAAGGTCCGTTTGGCTTAATGTATTATTTGTTATTTTTGTAATAATTTGTTCTACTTCATGGAAGTATTCTTTGGGTTCAACGATTAAATTGTTTGTTTCTGTAATTTCTTGATTTGTTATATTGGGTACAGAAAGTGATGTGCTTTCGGTAGTTGGTGTTTGTATAGGTTCTATGTCAGCATTAAGATATTTCTCAAATTCAAGAACTACGGCTTTATCAGGAGCAGTAGGTGTTTGCAATTTTTGTGTGTTTTCAGTTGGGTTTTGAATTATTGTTTCTAAAAATTGCTTAAGTGAATGTGAAAAAGATTCAAAATCTATCATTATTATAAACCTATTATAACTATATAGTATTAGGGAATAAGTGGTAATGTTGTTATTGTCCCATTAGTATTGATTGTTAATTCTTTTAATGTAATTTTTTCTAAAAGTGAACCGTCTGGTAAGATTCCTCCTTCAAAAACTTTTTCATTTGTATTAAGAGTTACAAAAGGGATAGTATTTATATTAACACTGGTTATTGTATAGGGTTTTTTATTGTTTTCTTTTACTATACGTTCTTTTTTAGTATTTGTTGTTTGTAATGTTTTAGAATTTTCTTGTATAGAGTAGGGAATAGTAAAGCCTAATTCTTGTTCAAGTTTTGTCATAATTGTATTTATAGTTATTTTATCTTTTTTACTTTGTATTCCATAAATGAGTATATTACCAATACCATATTCTATTTGTATTGCATTTAAATTATGTTGTTGTTTTTTTTGATTAAGCATAACGCTTAGCTCTTGAGCAAAAATTGTTTTTTCTTGAATTTTTGTTTCAAGGTCTGCAAAATGAGGAATAAGTTCTTTTAGAGCAGTATAACCTCTTTGCATAAAAAGAGCATCTTTTACATAATATCCTATTATAATTTTATTGTTATTAAAGGTAATTGTAGGATAAATTTGTTTTGTTTCTAAGGTTTGTTTTATAGTTTTTATACTATCTTCTTTTATGATAATATCTAAGTATATAGGAAATTGCATATTTTGTGCCAAATTATATAATTTTGCACGTTCTTGATCATTGTTTAGCATTCCATGAAAACAAATTCCTTTATCTGTAACAATAACATTTATAGAATGAAAACCATTTTCTTGTAAATATTGTTCTATTTTTTTTATGTCTTTAAATTCATTATTTTGAAAAGGCGTAAACGTTAAAACAAGAGTTGCCAATAAAAGTAAACTAAAAAAGATAGCAAGATAATTTTTCTTTTTAGCTTTTTTTGTTGAATTCTCATTTTGGGAAAGTGCAACTATGTTCTCATTAGGCAAAAGAGTTTCTTGTGTATGAGAATTTTCTTGTATAGTTTGTTTATCTGTTTGATTTATTGTATATAATGAGGAATAAATATGTTTAATCTCATTGGGCATATCAGAATTTGCCCATGCAATATTAACAGAATTTAAAGTAAGTAAATTACCTTGTTGCCAAAGAGTTCTTTCTTGTATTTCTTGTTGGTTTATTGTGCAAGTTCCTTCTATTGGCTCAATAAAAACATCGTAAAGAGAATGTTCATTTTCTTTGTTTGGGTCTTGTAATTTTTCAATAATATCAATTAAAAGATGATGAGAGGCAAGGCATTGATCATGCAAAATAATATCACAGGAATCACTTGTTCCTAATGTGTGTTTGCCTGTTGGTAAAATTATTTCTGCTCCAATATGAAAGCCAGAAAAAATATGTAATAAAATGCCTTGTTCTTTATTCATTCTATACTCTAACTATATGTTAACTTTGTTGTAACGATGTATTTTTTCTTGTGCAACCACTTCCTGAATTTTGTGGAGTTTCACGTCTATTGTATGTATCTTGTGTTGGAGATTTTTTAAAACTTTGTTCATCAATATAATTGGGAGTTGTAGGAACTTCATCAAGACGTATAATCTTTGGAGTAATAAGAATAAGACGTTCCATACGTCTACTATTTTTATTAGAACTTTTAAAAGCATGTCCTAAAAATGGAATATTTTTTAAGATTGGTATTCCACTATCATTATCTGTTTTTTCTTCATAATAATAGCCACCAATAAGTAAACTTTGATTTGTTCCTACAATGGCTTGTGTATTAATTTTTGTTTGCTTAATGGGAGGAATACCATCTGCTTGTATAGCAGTTCCTTGTGCATCATTTTGATTATCTTGTACATTGACAGCTAATTTTATAGATGATGTGCCATTTTCGTTATGGATAATATGTGGTGTTACGCGTAAAACTGTTCCTGCTTCAACTTTAAAAAGATCAACAGCTTGATAGCCTTTTATTTCAAGATAATATGTGCTTGTATTTTCAAGAGTGGCTTGCACATTATCAACTGTTAAAACAGATGGTTTTCCTAACATTCTTGCTTCACCATCTTCTTCTAACGCTTGAATTTTAGCTAAAAAGAAATCAGCTCCCATTGTATAAATAGTTGAAAGAGAAAGACCATTTGAGCCTAATTTTCCAAGTTCTGGAAGTGGTTTGAAATTTTGAGTGTTATTGCCTAGTTCACCGCCTCCACTCCAGCCATTAGTATGTTCATTTTTTGCTTGATAGGTAACACCTAAATCTCTTTTATAATTTGTATCAATATCAACAATAGCAGCATGAATTTCAACTAATTCTACTGGCTTATCAAGATCTTGAATCACTTCAGCATAATAGGGCATACGGTAAGAAGCATCATTAATAATAACAGCATTTACTCTTGGATCTGCCATAATATTTACATTTGAAGGTAAAGAATTTTGTGGTTCTTGATTTTCTTTATTTTCTGTTCCAACAGTGCTTAGTCCTGTTCCATTTAATCCTGCAACTGTGGTTTTTTGTTGTATTTGTTTGCTTGCAGAACTTGTTGATCCAGTGAGCATAGCTCTTAAAATTGTTGCAACACCCGGAATTGTGATTTGTTTATCCATACTATTAATTGTAATATCGTCAGCCCATGCATATTTTAAAGGAAAGACTTTCATTACAATATGTTGCGTTTGTGCAAGTTCAAAAGATTTAGCAGCATTTTGTATTGTTTCAATATAACTTTGTGGACCTTGAATAGAAATAACATTTCCATTTTGTCCTAATTTGGGAGGAAGTTCTTTTGAAAAAACATTAGCCTCTTTTAAAAGAGAAAACATATGTGTCGCACTCATGGAATGTGAAGTAATAAAAGCTTGTTGAAATTCTTTGATATTATAAAAATAGATTGTATTTGCAAGAGTGTACCATGAAACTTGAAAAGCTGATTGCATACTATTTAAAAAATCGTTTGGATTAACTTGATTAAACTTTCCACTGATTTTTCCTTCTATTTGTGGAGAAATAGAAGCAGTATAACCTTGAGATTTAGCAAATTGTATTAAAACCAAACTAATATCTTGTTGTTCTGCATAATAGGAAAAGTCCTTAGAAAAAGAGATTTTTCCTAAGCTATGGGTGGGAAGAATAAGAAAAAAAGTAAGAAGTAGCAGTATAAATTTTGTTTTCATATTATGGCAGTATAGTATTATTAAAAGGAAAAGAAAAAGATGAGCTTGATTCTTGTTCCTTGGAAAGAATATTTTTCCAAATATCAGCATCATTTAAAATTTCTTTTGTAAGATTAATAATATTTGTTTGGTTTATTTGATCATTTTTTAAAGTTCTATGTAAGGTAAGAAAATTATTAGAAATAGATAAAATAGATTTTTTTATTTTGTACATTCCAATACTTTTTTGTGCAATATTATAAATAAATTGATATGGATTTTCTTGTGGTAGTGGCATAAGCTGTACATAAAAAACAATATCATTAGTATTTGTTGCAAAAAGGAAAAGCTCCACATTATTTTCTAGTGAAAATAGAGTAATATTTTCACTAGAAATATGAGGAGTTTTCCAGTTTGTATAATTACACAAAATATCAATAACCTTATTTAACATATATTACCTTATTGGTATAAAATAATAGTAATTTATTTTTGTGTCAATTAACAAGTTCATTCTTAGCCCAAGATTTTTGCTCTTGTTTGATTAATTTGTTGTTGCATGAGATCTTGAACTTGTATTGCCTTTTCAATAAGTTCTTTAAAGGAATTATCCAAAGCTTGTAAGGTTTCTTTCATGGAATTAATTCCTTCTAATTCTGCTTCCATATCTTTGATATTTGCTTCAAAAAAAGTACTAATACTTTGACTTATGGAATTAAAAAGAGTTTGTGATGCTGAAAAACTTGAATTTAATAATTGTGTATGCGAGGTTAAATTTGCTTCAGCAGAATTTCTTGTTTTTGGCATATTTTCAATACCACTTTTTAATTTTCCATTTGTTTTATATATTTCATCAAAATGTTTTGTATTTTTTAATGTTACAGCAGAACTAACTATTCCTTGAGTAATACTAAGAGAGCCTGCTATAATACCCATGCAAAGTTGTGTAATTGCTTTTTGACGCATAGCATCAGTTTGTTCTTTAATGTTTTCAATAGCAAGTTTTGTTTGTAATGCTTTTTGTTCTTGTGTTATTTTTCTTTGTTCTTCACCATATTTTATAATAAGAGTAAGAACACTTGCTTCTATTGATGGTAAAGATAGAAAATCTTGTTTTGTAGGGTTAGAATGAGTTACTGGTGTTAGTAATATTGGAGTTTCAACAATATTTTTTGTGTTTGTATTATTGATAGTTGGAAGAATAGTAAAGGAAATATCTTTATATATATTTTGATTTTCACTTACTTGTTCTTGGTTTTGTAGCGAAGTTATATTGGTATTTAGTGTTATAGTTGTCATAATAATATCCTTTATGTATTAAGCAAAATTGGGTGAACTATGTAAAATTGCTTGTTGAGTATTGTTTTTTTCATTAATAATTTCCATAAGTTGTGTATATAAGAAATTAATGCGTTGAATTTCTGTTTTAATAATGTCTTTTTCTGTTTCTATGGCTTCATTAATATACTGTAAGAGTGTTTCCACTTCCTTACTATTAATTTTAAGTTGTTCAAGACTATATTTAACAACACTTGAAAGTATAGTAGTTATTCCATCAGAAGTAGAAACAAGGGAATTTGAAATTGTAGTAACTTTTTGTGTTGTACCAATAAGTTTTGCAATTTTTTCAATAGATGCATTTGCAATGTTTGAAGAATTGCTAGCAAAGCCAGCACCAGCACTTAATGCAATATTAATTACCGATAAAATGAGTTGTAAACCTAAAGAAAAATATTGTGTATTTTCTTTGTTAAGTCCCATTGTTTTACCTAGTTCTGCAAAGCCTGCAGCTAGGCTATATTTTCCATCAGAGGCTAAGGAAATAGTGGAATCAATTGCTAAAGTCATGCCAAGTACACCAGCACCAATGAGAAGAGGATTAGCAGTAAGTGTTCCTAATGCTATTGTTATAGCTGATGAAATAGCTCCTAAAATAGCCCCTATGATAGAAAATGCTTTTTTAAATCCATTAGTGAGTTTTTGTTCTTCTAATTTATCAAGTTGACTTTGTAAGTCTTTTAATTGTTTATTATTAATTTCTTTTTGTTGTTGTGCTTTTGTTTCAATATGTTCAAGATTTGCTTTGCAAGCAACTTTTCTTTCATTAAAACCTAATGCACTAACAAGAGTATTTAAAGAAAGATTACTTTTAGGGAGTGGTAATTGAGGAATATCTGTTCTTTCTTTTTGTATTTCTTTTGCATTTGGAATGGTATCAGTTTCTTTTTGCTGATTTATTTTTTCTATATGTAGGGAAAATTCAGCAAAAAGAGTATCAATTTGATTTATATTTTGTGTTGTTGCAGAATTTTGAATAGAACTCATAATAGTTCTCCATATATTAATTATCTTCTAAAAAATGTAATATTTCCTTTGCTTTTTCTTTGCATAATCTATGTTCTTCATTTTGGTCATTGCCCATAGTTTGTAGTGCCTTAAGGCTTATAATAGCATTTTCTTTATTATCCATTTTTAAAAAGCATTGTGCTGCATAGAAAAAAGGAATTGGATTTTGTAACGAACTTGCCATACCAGCCATGCTATATGCATCAATGGCTTTTTGATATTCTTTTAAAGCTTGACGGCAACCAGCTAAACCTAACCAATATTTTTCTTCATTATGTTTATACGCACAAAGAGTTTGGAAAAGTATTTGTGCATTTGTATAATCTTGAATCATATAGTATTGGTATGCAATAGCATAGATACTTTCTAATGTTTCATTTTTAATATCTGTAATTTGTGCAATGGTAAGTCCACTTTGTAAGGCAAAAATAATTTTTTCAATTTCTTCATTATTGTAATTTATTGCAATGTTAGACATAATTAACCTCGTGCTAGGAGTTGTAGTGTTTCATTACTTTGTTTTATGGCAGCATTAGCACCTTGTAAAAAGCTGTTATATTGACCTAAAAAGTCTTGTAAAAAAACCATATCTGTCTGTGTTGTTGTTCCTAAGGAATCTTGAAAATTTGTTAAAGATTTTATATTTATATCCCATTCATCTTTGCTATGGGAGTTATCATTACCAGAAGTATCAAAAGTAAGACCATGTTTTTTGAAATAATCAATCATATCTTGAGGCATTTCAACGGGTTTATTCTCTTTTTTTGCTTTATTTTGAAGTGCTCTAGCTTGTGAAATCATTTCAGAGCATTCTTTTTGTTCTTTTTGGTTATTTTGAATTTTGTTTATATATGCTTCTGCTTGGCTTTTGCACATTTGTGCTTGTGCTAATTGAAGTTTTGCAAACATAAGTTGAATACTATCAGTTGGTCCAAGATCAATTTTATCCATTATACTTTGTGTATTAGTAATATTTTGTGTATTTGAAATATTCATAAGTATATCCTTTTATTATAAACGTATTATATTTCGTCTAGTTAGTATATTTTTTGTATTTGTATTTTCTTCAAAAATATTTGTATGTTGATTATTATTTTTTATTGTTTGCTTTATTTTTTTCCATTCGTTACTTACTTCTTTTGGAAGTTTGTTTTCATCAATTTGAATATCCTTTAATGTATAATCTTGTTGTGTCATTATTTCATTAAACTGATTATTCAAATTAGTTAATGTATTTTTTAGTTCATTTAATTCTTTTTCTTGTTGCTCTATATCCATATTTTTTCCTTTATGTTGGATTTATTTTATATTTAGCAAGTCTTATGCCAAAGTAATATTTATATTGTAACTATTTGATATTATAAATATTTTATAAAAGATAAAAT
>JAHHTE010000100.1 GCA_020024815.1 Mailhella sp. | reverse complement strand
AAAACAAGGAGATACTATATGCCAAAACCTAAAAGAGAACGAAAACCAACACTTACAACAGAAGAAAAAGAACAAATAGCTTTTTTCTTTAATAAAAATGGGTTGACCTTTACAGACTGGGCAAAAGAAAGGGGTTTTAATCCTACGGACTGCTTTAATGTAATTTACTCAGATAAGAAATGCATACGGGGAAAATCTTTTCAAGTGGCAACACAACTAAAAGAATTTTGTTTTCAATAATAAGGAGAAAAAACATGAAAATAACACCAATTAGCACAAGTTACATGAATTCCATTGCAACAGACATACAAGGTATTGCTAAAACTTTAGATAAAACAGAAAGTTATGAAATAGCACAAATAGCTATTAATAATTTATACGCTATTTCTGAACAAGTGGATAGTTTGCTTGACGCACCCCTTGCAGAAAAGAAAAGTCAAACACCATATAAAAAACAGTTCCTTTTTTTATCTTGCCCTTATACTGCAAATACTACGGAAGAAATGCAAAAAAACTTAGCTATTTCTCAATACGCAACAATATTTTTAATGAAAAAAGGTTTTGATGTTTTTAATCCTTTATCTCATGGCACAAATATTTTGCAGTATTCTGACACTGATTTTTATAAACATTATACCCCTTATTTTAATTGGCATGAAATGAACTGCAGAATCATGGCAATGTGTGATGCCTTTATTTGGCTTGATGACCCTAAAAGAACACCAAAAAGTAATGGTATGCTTGCAGAAGTAAAACAAGCCATACAACTTGGTTTACCTATTCTTGGATTAAAACCCAATAAAACAAATATGTTTGATTTTGAAATTTATAAAAAAGCAAGCGAAAAAACAAGTCCTTTTCCTATAACAGCAACTATAATCTAGGATAGACCATGCAAAAAGAAAATCAATTAACACGGGTTTTTGTTGTTTTAGAAAACTTATTTTTTGACCCTATTAACGGATTATCAAATAAAGAACTCATTGAAAAAACTACGTATAGTCCTGTTGATGTATGCAGACTTCTTAAAGGGTTAGAAGAGGTGGGCTGGGCAGAAAAAAATGATATTAACAGATGGACACCAACAGTAAAAGTCGTTGGTTTACTCAAAAAATATAATTTACAGGTTGCGAGTATTTCGCAAAAAATTGAAACCTTAGAGGCAAGAAGTAATGCCTATGCAAGACGGTAAAAACTGTCCCACATGTGGGACACTTCAAAAAATACAAATTCAATAAAATAAACTTGTTATAAAAATATTAATAAAAAAACTGTCCCACATGTGGGACAAATTTTAAGGAGAAGATCATGCCTACGAAAAAAGAAAAAAATCTTGAAGTTGTTGATGCAGAAATTATAGAAGCAGCAGAAATAAAAACAGAAGCCCAAGAATTAGCTGAACTTAATGTCTATAAAAATGAAATTATTGCAAAACATCGCGAAGTAGAAAAAGCAGAAGCCATTAATAATGCCTCTATTTTAGAAGTTGTAGGCATGGTAAAAAGCCATGAAATTACAGAAAAATTTAATAAAACCTTACGCACTATAAAGCTTCGCGAAATCCGCGACAGTAAAGAATATAAAAATTTAACCCTTACTAATATTAATGGAGAGCCAGTAACAGTTAATTCATGGGCAGATTTTTGCAAAGCTATTGGTAGCTCAAAATCTAGAGTTGAAGATGATATTCAAAATCTCAACACCTTTGGGCAAGAATTTATGCAATTATCTGAAAGCATAGGCTTAAGTTATAGAGAATTGCAACGCATGAAAAATCAATTAAAAAATCCAATCCTTACGCATGAAGAAAAGCAAGCCATTGAAGAAGCTAAGGAAAAAGATCCAAACGAACTTTTGCTTATTTTACAAGATTTACAAGATAAACAAGCAAAAATGGAAGAAGATGTAAAAAAAATAAAAAGCGATAATGTGGAACTTCAAGAAAGTATTAAAGCAAAAGATAGATTTATTACTGGTCAAAACAAAAAAATTACAGAGCTTGAATTAGTAATTGATAATAAAGCAGTTACAGCAAAAAAACGTCAACATGAAGCAAATATTCTTTTTAATACATTAACACAAGAATTTTCTAGCACTATTAGCAATACTCAATCATTAAAGGTTGCTTTTAATGTTCTTCGTGACATGGCAAATAACGGGGAATTAAACAATGAAGATTTAGTTCGTTTTGAAGAAAGCACACTTAGCTTTCTAAAGTCAATCGTTACTATACTTATGGAAATAAGAACACAAGAATTTGACCTTGTTGATGTTATGGATAGCCAAGCCTTACTTTGGCGACCTGATTTAAGCATAAATAAAAACACATCAGAAGATGCAGAATAATTTTTAGGATTTTTTACATGCTTACATGCGAACAAAAAGCGTATTTACACCAAACTACTAAAAAACTTGGTCAAACTCCTTTACAAGAACGAAAAGTTTTACTTGAACAATCTGCAAAAGTTCTTGGTGTGTCTGTTAAAACTGTTCGCAGATATTTAGAAAAAGAAACAGGCTGGAAGCCTGTGCGAAAAACACGTTCTGACAAGGGGTGTTCTGTTGTTGACTATGAATATGCTGTTAAGGTTGCATCAGCCCAAAAAATTGCAACAAGGGCAAATGGTAAAGTTTTGCTTGGGGTTGAAAAAACAGTGGATATTTTAGAGGCAAATAATATTTTACCTGTTGACCCTAAAACTGGTGAATTAAGAAAAGTTTCTTCCTCAACTATAAACCGTAGAATGAAAGATTTAGGTTTACACATGAAACAGCTTTCTCAAGGATCACCAAACCAAAATTTAAGAAGTTTACACCCAAACCATACATGGCAAATTGACGCTTCTGTTTGTGTACTTTTTTATTTACCTGAAAAAGTACATACTGTTGATGAAACAGCAGTATATAAAAATAAACCTGAAAATCTTGAGGCTTTTCATAAGCATAAGGTTATACGCTATGTAGTAACAGATCATTATTCTGGCTATATTTATGTACGGTATAGTTTAGGTTCTGAAGATAAAGAAGGCATTATTTTTACACTTATTGAGGCTATTAGCAAACGTTCTGACCATGACCCCATGCATGGTGTTCCTAAAAATATTATTCTTGATAGAGGTGCTGGGAATAAGTCCGACCTTGTTAAGAGTTTTTGTGAAAAACTTGGAATAAATCTTATTTACCATGAAGTTGGAAACCCTAGAGCAAAGGGACAAGTAGAAAATGCAAACAATTTAGTAGAGCGTAATTTTGAGGGTAGGCTTCGTTTTCTTGAAATTAATAGCATTGAAGAATTACAGCACCAGTGCGATTTATGGCGTAGCCATTATAACGCCCATTTTCCCCTTAGGCGTGCAGGAAAATCTCGTTCCATTTTATGGACTACTATTAAAAGTGAAGAATTACGGGTTTGTGATAGAGATGTTCTTTTTGAAATTGCATATTGGAAGGCTGTTACAAGAAAAATAGATAACAGTTTTCAAATTTCTATTTCAACAAAAAAGTTTGGCAAAAATACTTATGATGTTTCTGCATTAAATGCCCATGGAATAATGAAAGGCGATGAAGTGGAAATTCTTCTTAATCCTTTTACTGCCCCCAATATTGTCGTTTCAAAGAAAATGTATGACGGAAAAGAAATTTCTATGGAATTTTCGCCTATTATTTTTGATGAAGCAGGTTTTAATGTGAATGCCCCTATTATTGGTGAAGAGCATAGTTCTTTCAAGAAAACAAAAACAGAAACTAATCTTGATACAATGACAATGTGTGCTTATGACTCAGGTACCCTAAAAGAAGTGGAAGAAAAGAAAAAACAAAAAGAAAAGCCTTTTCAAGACCTTGATTTTATGGCTGATGTGAAGAAAAGCCCTGTGTTTATGCATGCAAACGGTAAAAATATTTTTGAAAAAGAACCAGAGCAATTAAGTATTACACAAGTAGCTATGATTTTACGTGAAAAAGCTGAAGAACTTTGGATAAGATCACCTAAAAAGTCTATGGAATGGTTAAAAAGCAAAGGGGATAGTTTTTGCGAAACTTCTCTTGATGAACTTATTACAGAATTTCAAGAAACTTTTGAACCAAAAGCAAATGTTATTAATTTTGAGGTGCAAAAATGCATGACAGGTTAAAAAAAGAAATAGAGGCATTGCAAGAAAATCTTGGCAATACCTCTTTAAGAAAACTTTCTCGCCAGTTAGGAATAAGTGCGAGTACCTTACACAACTTTTTTTCAAAAGGTGCTATTCCTATCCGTAAATGGCAGAAACTAAGCGAAAATATACGCACTTTATTTTCACATGAGCAAAGAATACAAGAAATTATCCATAATATCAATCAAATTTTAATAGAAGAAAAAAACAAGGAGAAAGAAGAAATGATTTTACGTAAACAAAACTTATCAAGCCTTGCTAAAACTCACTTTAATATTGTGAAAAATCCATTGGCAGATCCTAGAAATGCAAGTGAATTATACCTTAATAAAAAATCTCGCTTTATACGTGAATGTCTTCTTGATGCAGCACAGAATGGAAATTTCTTAGCTCTAGTAGGTGAATCAGGAAGTGGAAAAAGCACACTTCGTATGGAACTGCTTGAAAATCGTAAACACAGTCAAAAACCTGTTATTATTATTGAGCCATATACCTTTAGTATGAGTCGTGATGGTAGAACAGGAACATTAAAAACCAGACATTTGTTGGAGGCAATTTTATCCACTCTTAGCCCTGATAGCTCTATTCATGTTAGCCCTGAAATGCTTGCTAAAAAGGTACATAAATCTCTTTTAGAAAGTTATCGTGCTGGGTTCAAGCATTGTCTTATTATTGAAGAAGCACACGATTTACACACACATACACTAAAGGCTCTTAAACGCTTTTGGGAACTTACTGACGGTATGGAACGACTTCTTTCTATTATTCTTATTGGTCAACCTGAACTTTCTAGGATTTTAGGCACAAATGCTACGGAAATACGGGAAGTAGTGCAACGTTGCGATGTTATTGAACTTGGCAATATTGATGATGTAACTGAATTTCTTACTTTCAAATTCAAAAAAGCAGGTTTAGATCTTACGGAATTTTTTGAAAAAGAGGCTTTAGAGGCTATTACAAACAAATTATATATTGCTAAAACTCGTGAAGGTAAAACTGTATTTAATAGTTATCCTTTAGCAATTATAAATATCGCTACTGCTTGCCTCAATAAAACAGCAGAGCTAGGTCTTGATAAAGTAAACGCTGACATTGTGCAATCAATATAATTAACATTAATATAAGGAGTACGTTTATGGCTCGTGTAAAACCACAAATACAAATTATGACTATTACCTCTATTGAAGATGCTGATAAGGCTTTGCAAGAACTTTGTGAACTTTCCAGAGAAATTGACCTTATTAACCTTGATGGACAAGATAGGATTGACGCTATTAAAGCAGATATGCAAGCAAAGGCATTACCTGTTACACAACGTAAAGAAATACTTGAAGCATCTTTAACTGCTTTTTCATTAGGAAATAAAAAAGAACTTTTTACAAAAGAAAAAAGTAAAATATTAAATTTCGGTACCATAGGTTTTCGAAGTTCTACAAAATTAAAAACAGCTTCCAAAATAAAATGGGAACAAGTTTTAGAAAAACTAAAAGAAAAATCCCTTGTTGATTATATCCGTACCAAAGATGAAGTTGATAAAGAAAAATTAAAAAAAGCAGATAGCAATCTTCTTACCGAAGTTGGTTGTCAAATTATTACTGAAGATGTTTTCTTTTATGAATTAGATAAAGAAAAAGTACAGGTTTAATATGAAAAATAGAAACGCCCTTATAAAAGCTATTCATACTGGTAGACGTTATTTACAGCTTGATGAAGAAACATATAGAAGTTTTCTTTCTAATATAGTAAAAAAATTTTCTTGTGTTAGCATGAGTGTAGAGGAATTAGAAAAAGTGCTTGCGGCTATGCGTGAAAAAGGTTTTACTATTGAAAAACAAAATTTCAAAAATAGACAAAATAAACTTTTTAGAAATGACCAGTATTGCAAAGCTTACAGCTTATGGCAAGAACTTCATCAAAAAGGAAAAGTAAAAAATAAATCTCCATTAGCTCTTAACAATTATTTAAAACGTCTTTGCCCTGATTTTAAAAAAAATTTTTCCATTAATACAAATGAATTTATTCTTGTTATTGAAACCCTAAAAAAATGGTTAGGAAGAACTTCAAAAGATGAATTGCATAATATAAAGAGGTTTAATAGTGAGTAATAATGATAATGATTTAATCGCTGATATTATTCTTTATACTAAACAAATTGTAAATTCTATATTACTTTCTGAGATTACTGATTCTTACAAACTTGAACAAATTACAAATAAAATTGCCTTTGAATTAGCTTCCGTTATCGAAGAAGATCGAGGCGGACAATATGTATATGTTCGCCTCAATTCTCCAACAAGAAAACAACGTATTTATAGTGAGTTTACTGGTACAAATTATCGCGAACTTTCTAAAAAATACAAAATATCTGAACATCATATCAGAAAAATAATTAAGCAAATTCAAAAAGAAAGACAAGAACAAAATCAACCCATGCAAGGAAGTTTAGTATAAAGGTTATATAAAAATGATCACCAAAAATAAAACTAACATAAAAACTATGGTTAGGAGAAAAAATGCCAAAAATAGAAATAAAAACACTTATTCATGATAAAGAAATTAGTTATGAAATGAATATAAATAAAACAGAAGTAAATACACATTTTTTAAATGAATATTCTAAGGAAGAATTTCTTGATTTTGTAACACTTCTTTTTTTACTACATGACCAAAAAACTCTTATAGAAAGTCTAGTAGTTTGGGGGGAAACAAAATATCAACTTACTGGAACAAAATTTATAAAAGAAGTGGAAAGCAGACTAAATAATATTATACAAAATTAAGAACTAATTTGGAGAAATATCATAAGCTTTATAAAAGAAAATAACTCTATTATATCTGATAATAAGTTATAAAAAATGTGAAACAAATTTTAGCTACATCAGAAAATAAAAGGTTTATAAAAACTAACAAAAAAAAGAGGTCAAAAATTATGACCTCTTTTTTTTGTTTAAACATATTTTTTTATAAATTTATACTTCAGCTTTTTTTATTTCTTATTTTGTAACGTTATTACATTCTATATCCCACATTATCCCTTTATATCTCTAAATATCCCATATCTTCTATATTAAATATCCTACTCTCTTTCATCCTGCGTCGCAACGACTAAAGCGGGGGTGAGAGCAAGGGGGGCTTGCCCCCCATTAGCTTACCACCCTGCTCGGGTCTAAGGGGTGAAGCCCCTTATTAAACGTGATACTATGTAATAGTAGAATAAAGATGAAAATACTATAT
>JAHHTE010000010.1 GCA_020024815.1 Mailhella sp. | reverse complement strand
AAAAGGTATCAAATTTTTCATAACTGGAACATATTGCAAGCTATTTCCTTAAAAACAGAACTAAAAAAATCCCCTACTCAAATTCTACCCACTAAATTTTTTAATCCAATAATTCTTTTGCCTGAAAAAATTTTTATATTACTACATATAGATTAAGGCGTCTTTCTTAGTTAGTTGTTATAATTTTAATACATTAACATTTGAAAATAAAATAATAATTACATACTATTAAGTTCTAAAAAGTTTTATTAAAAGTATTAGACCAATAATATTCATATCACCAATAAAAATTATATTTAAAAAGCTATCAATATACGTATATAAAAAAATACCATAAAAAAGAAAACAAAACACTTTTAATGAATTGATAATTAATATTGCAATGCAAAAAAATAGATAAAGTTCTACTTTGAGTTTTTACGTATAGGAAAATATATTCAAAGGGATAGGGTTACAATAAGTAAAGATTAATTTTATAGCTAACTGTGTAATTTATATAAATAGATTATACGTAACCATTTACTATTGTTAGTAGTATTTTTTATATTATAAGAGTTAAAGAAGAAATATAATTAAGAAAGATTTTCCTTAATAATATATATTTTGTTTAAGTCAAAAAAACAGGTGAATTCCTTATTTATTCTACCTAACGTTTAAGATTGAATAAAACAATAATGAGGTAAGTAAATAAAAAATATTTGCCTTCCTATTATTATAACTTATTATAAAAAAAGCACCGAAACTATTCGGTGCTTTTTCTTTTTCTAAAAAGAAAAATTAGCGTCTATATACAGTTAAACTTGATCCTATGGATAATACATCTTTTTCGGAAATATTATTAAGAGCAAAAAGTTCTTCTGTACTCATACCAAATTTTTGGGAAATACTCCAAAATGTATCTCCATTTTTCACATGATATGTTTTTACAGTTTTTGTTTGTGCTACTGAATAATCAGAACTTGGAATACGAAGTTTTTGTCCAACACTAAGACTATTCACTTTCATATTATTATAAGCCATAATTGCGGCAACACTTACATTATAGTTTTTACCTATACTATAAAGAGTATCCCCTTTTTTCACGATATGCACAATATTTTTCTTTTGTGCTACAACTTGACTTGCACCTTTTTTTGCACCAGCTGGTAAATTAATTTTTTGTCCTACGCTTAAAGAGTCTCCAACTTCTTTATTTACAGCACGTAAATCATAAACATTAAGATTATACATTCTTGAAATTGAAAATAATGTATCACCACGTTTTACAGTATAAGAACCACTAATAGCTGGGGTATTTGAACGCACTGCAACGCTTGTAGCATTACCACTTACTTTAATTTTTTGTCCTACTTTAAGTGTTGTTGGATCAATATTATTATTTAATGCTTGTAGTTGTGCAACAGTCATTCCATAACGTTGTGCTATGGAATAAAGAGTTTCACCTTTTGCTAAGGTATGAATTTTTTGATTTTGTGCTTTAATTTGTTTAGCTTCATTAGCTAAATTTTGCATTTTGCTTTGTTTTTGTGCTAATTGAACAGGTTTTGTCTTAGGAATTATAGAATTTGCTTGTTTTGTACCTGGAACAGTAATTTTTTGTCCTAATGCAATTTTTCTAATATCTCTAATTTGAGGATTAGCACGTTTTAATTCATTTACCCCAATATCAAAACGCTCTGCAATTTCACCAAATGTATCACCACGACGGACAGTATATGTTTGTGTATTTTGTGGACGATTTCCATTTACAGTACTTCTTGCAAGATATGTATTTGTAGCTGGAACTTTTAATAATGTTCCAATGCTTAAAGGCTCGCTAATAGGATTTACTTGACGCAATACATGAATTGGAACACCTGTTTTTTTACTAATACCAGAAAGAGTATCCCCTCTTGCAATGCGATATGTTGACCAACCAGCAACAACACTCATTTTACTTACTTGTTGTGCTTTTGCTTCTTTTTTTACAGGAACATAAAAATACATTTCTCCAGAAAGTGGAGTTACATCACGTAAGTATGCTGGGTTATAATTTAAAAATTCATACCAACCCATGCCTAATTCTTTTGCAATAGCACGTAAATCAGAACCTGGTTGAGCTTTAATGGCTACTGCTTTTTCTGCAATAACTTCATGACCTTTACCAAGTTCATTTTCTTTTGACTCAAAACCAAGCAATTCAAAGTTACGCATAATTTTAGTCATTGCTAAAAATAATGGAACATATTTTTTAGTTTCGTCTTTAATTTTGATTTTTTCATTTTTAATATTTTCATTAGCTTCCATCAAGTCAAAGAAATTATCTGTACCTGTTTCAGCTAACGCACGACGGATTTTACCAGGACCAGCATTGTACGCAGCTAAGGCTAAAAGCCAATCACCAAATTCATCATGCATTTCTTGCAAATATTTTGCAGCAGCAACAGTTGCTTTATAAGGATCACGGCGTTCATCTATCCACCAGTTTTGTGTAAGTCCACAATAACGACCAGTTGCTGGCATGAATTGCCACATACCAACAGCACCTGCTCTAGAAATTGCCCATGGATTATAGCCACTTTCAACAAAAGCAAGATATGCTAATTCTTCAGGCATATTTCTTTCACGAAAAACTTTTTTAGTATACTCTAAATAAGGTTCAGAACGATACCTAAAACGTTCAATAGTTACACGTCCTCTTGGATTTTTAATATAATGCTTATATTGATCTTCAACAATTTTTAATTGTTCAGAAGAAATCTTTTTATCAATTTCTCCAACAGAAAGAAGTGCTTCCATTTCGGGAGCTAAAAGAGGTCCACTTTCTTCATCAACAGTTTCAATATAGCCTTCATAAAGAGATTCACTTACAGAAACAAGTTCTTCACCTTGATATTCTTTTGTACCACAAGCACTTAATGAAACACAAAGTGCTGATAGCAAAATGCATTGTTTGAAATGTGTTTTTGAAAAAAATTGCACAATCACTCTCCTTACTTTTTACCCAAAATGGGGACTTGTTTTATTATCTTTTTTCAGTATGCTAGAAAAAATTTCTTCATCAAAGGAAAATAATATATATGAAGGAAAAAAATTATACATCGTATAGCCATCATAGACAAGAAATATCAACCCAAAAAATTAAAAAAAATTCTTCTCGTATACTGCCAGGTCTAAAACCAGTTATGGAATTACTTGAAAACGATCCTGGAAAAATTGATCACCTCTATCTTCGTAAAGCTAAAAATGGTAAAGAAAATCTTGCTATTATCAATCTTTGTAAAGAACATTCCATTCGCCATACTCTTGTAAACGATGAAGCTTTAAGCCGACTTTGTGATAATAGCCAACATCAAGGAATAGCCGTTCGTTTACGAGAAGTAAGCTATATTCCTTTTGAAGATATGCTAGAAAATGCTTTTAATGCTCCCTTACAATTAATAGTTGCCCTTGACCATGTACTTGATCCTGGTAATGTAGGAACGTTAGTACGAACCATGTATGCGTTAGGTGCAGCAGGTCTTGTTGTTCCAAAACACAATAGTGCTTTTTTAGGTGCTGGAGCACAACGTTCTGCTGCTGGTAGTTTAGATAAACTCCCTATTGCTGAAGTAGTAAATTTAGCACGTTCAGTAGAACTTGCAAGTAAATCAGGATATACTACTTATTATGCTGATTTAAATGGATTAAATATTTTTGAAGCCAATACAGAACAAAAATTACACTTTCCTGCTTTATTAGTTCTTGGTAGCGAAGAAAAAGGCGTGCGTCAAGGAGTACAAAATCATTGTTCAACAGCTCTTTCTATTCCTTTTTTAAGAGAATTTGATTCCCTTAATGTTGCTCAAGCAGGAGCAATTTTAATTTCTCGTTTTTTAAATGCTCATATTAATCAAATAAATCAGTAAGTAATATATTATACTTATAGTTAAATCACTTCCTTACATTATAATTCTTAGAACATATTTGGGAGAGAACTTTTATAAAAGCTCTTTCCCAAACAATATTACATTGCAAAAACTTTTTTATTTTGCACATGATAAATTTTTGTTCCTGTTACCATTTCCTCTATAATTTTAGCTGTTTTTTCATGGCACGTATAAAAGAAAAATTGTTGTTTATTTTCATCATTTTCCTTTGCATCAACCATAGCACAAAGTAAATTTGCAGTATTTCTAACCCGTTTTTCATCAAAATTCACAAGAATATCGTCCATTAATATAGGCAATGTTCTTTTTGTTGTTGCACGGTGTTTTATATGAGCCAATCGCAAAGAAAAATATAATTGCTCTCTTGCTCCTTGACTTAACATTTCTGCATTTAAAAGTGTTCCATTTTCATCAACAACTAAGACACGTTTATCTTCTAAAGAAACACGTATTCCTTGCCATTTATCATCAGTAATTTTTGTAAAAAATTCTGACGCAATTTTAACAATTAAAGGCTGACTTGTTTCTTCATATTGCTTTTTAGCACGTAAAAGAATTTCTTTTGCAAAAGAAAATTCTAACCATTTATTATAATTATCTTTAATTTCATCTTCTATTTTTTTCATTCTAAAACTTGCTTCATTAGAAAGACTTTCTTCATACACAAAATTACTTTCTGCCTCTACTTTTATCTCAAGTTCTCGAATATGTTTTTCAATGGCAATTAATCCATCTTCCTCTTCTTGTAATTCTGCTAATGTTTGTTCAAAACGTTTTTTTGCCTCATCATCAAAATAATAAAAAATATTAGGTAAAAAACGTTGATTTTCTAATTCTTTATATTCACGTTTTGGCATAATAGAACTTTTTGCAACATATTGAGGTTCTGCTATTTCTTGTAAACTTTCTTCAATAGCTATTGCTTGTTGTATATATTTTTCACTTTCCTTTAATTGCCCAAAAAGAATCATTAATTCTTGTTCATTTTTTACACCAGCAGCCTTATATAATCTATCTAGTGTTAATTCAATTTTCTTTAATTCTTGTAATGCATTTTGATATTGCTCTTTTACTTTTTCCAACTCTTGAATAACAAGTTCACGACGAGTATTTTTTTCTATTTCTTTTTCTGTATGTACTAATAATTCTTTATAGATATGTAAATAATCAGTATCAACTTTAATAGGTTTTGATGGAACATACTCAATACGCATTAATACTGCTCGCAATGGCTCGATAAATGCTTTTGCTTTTCCTTTTAAAGAAGAAATTTCTTCTTTTCTTTTTTCTTGTTCTTCAAAAAGAGTATGCAAATGAAAAAGAGCATCAACAAAAGCTTTTACTTTTGCAAATTCACCTGCCATAACATCTTGTTCATTTTCTTCTTTGCAAAGAGCATTAATAAAATCTTGTTTACTTCTTTCTTGTAATAGTGTTTCTTGTACAAGAAAATCAGCACATTGCACATAAATTTTATGAACATTTGCTTGTCTATCTTGCACAGATTTTACTACACTTTGATAATGTTCTTTACTTTCATCTAGACTGGCAAGACTATCAGCAAAAATTGCTCCATGCTCTTTTTGAATTTCTTGTAAATACTTTTCTTTTTGCGTATTAATATAATTAGTTAGACAAGTAATATATGTATCTTTATTTGTATTTTTAATTTGCTCATAAAGTTCTTGCACATTTTCTTTTGTCCAATCAATAAATGTTTGGTAATTATCATAACATTTACGAACAGAAACAGTAAGAGCATTAATTTCTTGCACAAATTGATCTAATTTTTCTAACCTATCCATAAATTCAGCAATATGTTCAAATGCAGGCACATTACAAGAATATTTTTCAAAAAAGCCCACTATTGCATCTTCAAGAGCATTAACTTCTTTATCAAGACATTCAATTTCATCTTGTAATTGTGTATCTATTTGATAAATTTCAGGTTGATTAATTAAACTTATATAATGAGAAAGAACTTGTTGTTTTTCTTTTATTTTTTCAAGTTCTTGTTCAAAAACTGGTTTATCCTTTTCCATTATTTTTTGTGTTAATGCTTCTCCAAAACCTAAACGCTCTTCTATATCTTGGTTGCTACTATCTTCATTTTTTTCTATTGGTTCATTTGGAAAAAAACATTGTAATAATTGTTCTTCGTCTTTTTGAATAGCAATAAGTTCCTGTAACAAGCTTTCTTGTTTATCAGTATAAAAATTATCTGCATTTTTTTCTTCTGGTTTATTTGCAAAAAAATGCAACATTAGAAGTTGTGCAACACAAAGAACTAATAAAAGAATAGGTAAAAAGAAAGGAATATGTAAATTTCCTAAAAATGTTTCTGCTAAATTATCATCATTAAAAAGACGGACAAATAATAATAAAAGCCCACTTCCACCACACAAGTATGCAGGAATATTAGCATATTTTATAAATGTATCTGTAAAAGACCTATTAGCAATATTTTCTTGTTTCTTTTTATTTTCATCTTCTATTTGTTGTAATAATGCTAAGGCATTATCTTCTAATGTATAAATTTTTTCTTTTTTTTGCTTATTTTGAATTTCTTTTTCTTGCTGTACTGTTTTTTCTATTTGAGCTTTTTCCATATATGCATTCATTTCTGCATATTTTACATGAAATGCTTGCACTTTTTCCTCTAACCATGCTTTTTCTTGATACATTTCCCGCACAGTTTGGGCTAATTGTACATATTCCGTAATATATTCTTCAACATTATCTTTTGTAAAACTTTTAGCAAAAATCGCATTATTTACATGAAAACCAAGTTCTCGCACTGCATTTAAAAATGCAGAACATTTAATTGCTGATAATTCTAATAAATCTTGTTCTTTTTGTTTATTTTCTTGTAAAAAATCTTCCCAATTCTGTTCTTGATTATTTTGTACTAAAGCTTGTGGCACAAGCAGGGTATAATCAAAAGAATTTCCTTTTTCTTCACAAACAGCTTTATATTTTAATTCAGCTTTTTCAACATCACGTTTTGCATATTCTAATGCTGTTTTAGCATTTTGCACTTGGGCTTTTGCTTCACGCAAATTAGCTTCTAAACCTGTCCATATTTCAAAAAATTGTGTTTCATCAAAAAGCTTATGAAAATATGCCATACTTTCTTCAACAGAAAAATTATGTGCAAAATTATTTTTTCTATCAAAAGAGAGCCATTTTTCAATACATTTTGCATTTTGTGTTGCAAGAACGTATTTTGCTTGTTCTATTTGAACTTCAATAATTGGCTGTTCCGTTAAAAGTTTTGTAAAATCTAAACTTAAAAAAGATAAATCTTTTATTTCTTGATAATGCTCAACTATTGCATTATCAATTTTAAACTGATTAATTTTAATTTCATAATCATGTTGTTCTTGCATAAGAAAAGAAAGATGTTCTTTTTTTAAGCGGCATTGTTCCATAATTTTAGCAAATAAAACTTCTGCCCCACCTTCATACGCACTAAATGTACCATTAGAAAGCATTTTAACATGTGCAAATTTTTTTTGTAAATCAGCCCATTTTTTCCATTGTGTCCAAATAGTTAATAATTGAATAATTTCTTTTTTATATGCTTGAACACGTTCTTTTTCTTGTACTAATTCTTTATGTGATTCTTTAGCACTTCCTAATTTTTTTTGTAATTCATCAAATTTTTCAACACGTTGTTTTGCTTCTTCTGCAAGATCAAATTCTTCTTTCCAATGTACAAAAAGATTATGTAAGATACTATTTTTACCTTTTTGTTTGTACAATAAATCCATTTCATTTTGCAATTTTTGTATTGTAAAATCAGGGTTATTTAAGCCTAACCCATAACTTGCCCCAAGAATATTTTCAAAAATATCATTTTCTTGAAAAGCTGAAAAATTTTGTAATTCAGTAAGATTAAATCCAAAAATTAAACGATAAACATCCTGAGAAATATGATCTAATAAATCAAAATATATTTCATTTTCTATTTTTTCTCTGTTCTTTCCAAATACTTTTAAATTTCTATTAGAACGAGCTGAAAATTTTCTCTCTAGAAGCATTTCACCATACTTTTCATCATCAATAAGCATGGTTCCGCCCTTGAATTTTTTCATTGATTGATAAAATAAATCACGGCGATTAGGTATACCCGTCAACATAGTACGGATAAATTCCATAGAAGAACTTTTGCCAGCCTCATTATCCCCTAAAAAAACAGCCATACTCTGTGGTAAATTTTCCACAAGAACATTTTCTAGTGGCCCAAATTCTTCAATATGTAATTCTTTTATATACATAAAACCACCAAACTATTTTGGCTCTAAAATATTAACAATAATATTTTCGCAAGCTCGAAATAAACTTTCTTTATAACGCTTTATTTGATTTTCACTTCGCATTTCACTATTTTGGAAAAAGCCTAATTCATATTCTTTTTTTATTTTAAATTCACTTTCAAGCTTTGTTAAAATTTCTTCAAATAAACGAGGATCTTGTTTTAATGTATCTAATACACGAAATACTTCACCCAAAATATCTTCACGTTTATATGCTGTAACAAAATCAAAACACGGCCTTAACCAAGAAAAAACTTTTTTTACATGTACTCGAGGATTAATTTCTGTATTTGTAAGATTTTCCCCTAATTCAATTAAAAAATCCTCTGCACTAATTTTTTGAAAAAGTGAATGTTGCCCATCAATAACAATACGAATAACTTCATCAACACAATAAGGATTTTGTGTTAATCCCAAAAGTTCATTTTGAAAACTCTGTATGAGAAAATTACGAACTTCTTCAAGATCCATATATGCTTCATCTTCTCCCAAGGATAAAACTATATCATAACTTTCCAAAGGACTTAATGGGCAAAATTCTGTATGAATTTGTATTTGTTCTTTATCTTCAATATTATCAATAGTAACAACTAAAGCACCACGCTCGCCAGTTTCACCCATACGTGTTGCTTGCATTGCCCCAGCATAAGCAATATAAGGCTGTTCACATAATACACTATGTTCATGTATATGCCCTAATGCCCAATAATTTATTGGAAATTCTTTTAATTCTTCATCATAGCATAAAGCCATTACATGCTTATCTGTATTTTTTACTTTTTCCAAAGAAGAATTTTTTTGTTTTACTGTTGCATGAAATAAACCAATAGAAAAAAGCACATTTTCAAATTCTTCTGTATGAGAAATTGCAAAAACATCATGCAAGTTTTGCAAAACATTTTGATTTTCTTTACGTGTATTATGGCTATATCCGTAAAGACGTATACATTTTTCCCCTTGCTTGGCATTAGGAGGATACGTAAAATACGACCATGTATCTTGATACACAAAAACATAAGGAAATTGTGTAAAAAAAGAATCATTTTGCCCTATATGGTCATGGTTTCCTTTTACATAATAAAAAGGAATTTTGCTTTCTGCTAATGCATTGAAAAATTTTGTTAAATATGTTCTTGCTTTTAAACTAAGCAAACCATGTTGATATAAATCCCCTGTAAAAACAATAAATTGAGGATTGCAACGTTCACAAAGCTCAAGCAAATTTTGCAAAGCTTCATAAGGAGCTTCATGTAAACGAACTGCAAGAGAATTTTCTTCCTTTTTTACAGAAGAAAAATTATCTAAATGCAAATCCGAAATATGAATAAAACATAAACGTTGCATAATACCCCTTTATTTTTGTTGCATTTTATTTACTTCAATATATTGCTTTGCAACTGTTTGATTGTCTGGCTCTGCTTCAACAGCTTTTTTATAGTAATGTTTTGCACGAGTAATAAAATTACTATCTAAATATAATTTACCAATATATGCAAAAATAGCATGTTCATCTTTATAACTTTCTAAAGCTTTTTTAACTGCTTCATCTGCTTGTTCTACAAATCCACGACTAAGAAAGTCTTTTGCAGCAATTAAATTTACATCAATATTCTTTTTTCTTGCTAATGCATCTTCATAACTTTCTTTTTCTTCTTCAGCTGTTTTTGTTAAATGCTCATAAACTTTAACACAAGTAACTAATAGTTTTTTTTCTTCCCCAGCAGTATACGTAAAATTAACTTTTAATTCTTCTTTTATTGCTGTAAAAGAATTATATTCCACTGAAATATCACGAATAAGACTACGAACATCAGTAGGAACATTTTCTAATTTTACAAGAGCATTCAACGCATAAATAAAACGTTTTAAAGATCCTGCTAAATCATTTTTATTTACAGCAGATTTTGCTGTTGCTAATTGGGTTCTAATTTGTGCTATATCCATACAATAATCTCCATAAAAACAACTTTCTCCTATATTGCTCTAATTTTGTATACATAGCAAGTTTTAAAAGTTTTAATAAAAGATATTTTTTACTAACATATTATTTTTATTAGAATATACACTTTCTTTTGTAGATAGCTTGCCTTAAAAAAATAATTATGGCATAAGAAATGCATATTCAAATTTATACGTGAAGGCGGTAATATGGCTTTAGAATTAAAACAACAACTAAAGCAAACACAGCAACTTCTAATGTCTCCACAACTGCAACAAGCAATTAAGCTTTTGCAAATGTCTAGACTTGAACTTACTGAACATATTCAACAAGAGCTTATGGAAAATCCTTTTTTAGAGGAAGTCCAATCTTCGCCTGAACTTTCTGATTTTGATCAACAAGTTACTGACGAACTAAAAAAACAAACAACAACATCAGAAGAAGGTTATTCTTTTGAGGAAGTTAGTAGTAATGGAGACTGGGAAGATTATTTAGGAGAACTTTCAAGTGCTCCTAAAACTTCTTTAAACCATGAATACGAATCCATTGAAGACAATAACTTTCTTGAAACAAGATATGCCGAAAAAACCTCTCTTGATGCTCATTTAATGTGGCAATTACAACTTTCAAATATTACAGAACAAGAGATAGCAATAAGTGAACAAATTATTGGCAACCTTGATTCTTCTGGTTATCTTAGAGCTGATTTAACAGAAATTGCTACATTATGTAATACAAATGAACATGACGTTGAAAAAGTTCTCCATAAAATTCAAAGACTTGATCCTGTTGGTGTTGCTGCTAGAACCCCTGAAGAATGTTTATTAACACAAATTGAAGTATTAAAATATGATAGAGATCCTATCCTTGTTGAACTTATCAAATATCATTTACCTGATTTAGAAACCCACAGATATAAACCTCTGTTACGCAAATTCCATTTAGATATGGAAACACTTACAGAATATATTGAGATTATTCAATCACTTGATCCTTTACCTGGAGCAAGTTTTGGTGAAAGTGAGCCTTTATATATTAGTCCTGATGTATATGTTTTTCCGTCTGATGGTGATTTTGTTATTCTATTGAATGATGATGATATTCCTAATTTACGTGTTAATGATTTTTTAGAAAAAAAAGATATAAGTGCTGACACAAAAGAATTTACCAATAAAAAAATTGCCTCTGCTTCTTGGCTTATTAAAAGTCTAGAACAAAGAAAACGTACGCTTTACAAGGTAATGGAAAGTATTGTTAAATTTCAAAGACCTTTTTTTGAAGAAGGTGTGGATAAACTCAAACCTCTTATTTTAAAAGATATTGCAGAAGATATTGATATGCATGAATCTTCTGTAAGCCGTATAACAACAAATAAATATGTTTCTACTCCACATGGAGTATTTGAATTAAAATTCTTTTTCAATAGTGCATTAAGCTCTGATGATGGCGATCAAGTAGGTTCTGAAAGCGTAAAATCACTTATCAAAAAATTAATTTCAAAAGAAGACCCCAAAAATCCTCTTGCTGATGAAAAACTTTGTGAACTTCTAAAACAAGAAATAGGTGTTGATATTGCAAGACGAACAGTTGCTAAATATCGAACAGCACTCAATATCCCTTCCTCATCAAAACGAAAACAACGCTTTTAAATTATGTTTACACGCTTTTTATCTTTGTTTTTATGTTTAGTTTTTTTAGGATTTTCAAGTCCAATTTCCCATGCAGCACCTCTAAAAGTTCGAGGTGCTATTTTAATGGATTTAGATAGAATAAAAGTTTTATATAGACAAAATGATAATAAAAAAATCCCTCCTGCTTCTCTTACTAAAATAATGACTATGTATTTAGTTTTTGATGCCATTAAAGCCAAAAAAATTTCCCTAAAAACTAAAGTAAAAGTAAGTAGACATGCCGCAAGAACGGGTGGATCTTCCATGCATTTAAAAGCAGGTGATGTAGTAACAGTTGAGCAACTTTTATATGGAATGGCTGTGGCTAGTGGTAATGATGCATGCGTAGCCATTGCCGAACATTTAGCTGGTTCTGAAAAAAATTTTATTATGCGTATGAACCAAAAAGCTCGTAAACTTGAAATGCGAAATACAACGTTTAAAACCACAAATGGTTTACCTGCTAACGGACAATTTACAACTGCAAATGATATGCTTGCTCTTAGTAGAAACTATATCATGCGTTACCCTGAAAGTTTACGTTACCATAGCACAAAAACATATTATTATCGCAGACACAAACTTACAAATAACAACCCACAACTTGGCAAATATAAAGGTGCTGATGGATTAAAAACAGGTTGGACTATTGCATCAGGTTACAATATTGTAAGTACAGGACGTAGAGGAAAAACACGACTTATTGCTATTATTCTTGGAGCTGGCACTGCACAAATTAGAGCAAAAGAACTAAACAGACTTATGGATGCAGGATATAAACTACAAAAAAATAAAAATCGTACTGTTAAGAGCTTGCTTTAAATTTCACTTTACGCTATCATTCAATCTTTACAATTTTGTAAAAAAAAGTCTCATCCTTTGCTTTTTGTGTTCTGCAAAAAGTGTAACCCTTTTAACATCCAAAATCTGTGAGAGGTTTAACATGGATCAACTGATGGATCAATTAAATCAGATTGTTTTAAGCATTAACAGTGTTCTATGGGGAACATATTGCTTAATTCCTATTCTTGTCGGTGCAGGCATTTATTTTACCTTTAAACTTAACTTTGTCCAAGTTAGACGCTTTGGGCGAGCTCTTAAATACGGGTTTGCCAACGCATCACTTAAAGGGGAAAAAGCCGGGAAAGAGGGGATGAGCTCTTTCCAGTCATTAGCAACTGCTATTGCTGCACAAGTTGGGACAGGTAACCTTGCTGGTGCTGCTACTGCTATTGCTTGTGGTGGACCTGGAGCAATTTTCTGGATGTGGATTGCTGCTTTCTTTGGTATGGCTACTATTTTTGCTGAAGCTGTACTTGCACAAATTTACAAAACAAAAGACGAAATTGGTCAAGTTGTTGGTGGACCAGCATATTATATTTCTCAAGGTCTTGGTAGTAAAAAACTTGCAGCATTCTTTTCTGTAACCATTATCCTTGCACTTGGCTTTATCGGAAATATGGTACAAGCAAACTCTATTGCTGATTCTTTTTATACTGCATTTAATATTCCACCAATTTTTATTGGTATTGTTGTTGCTGCTTTTGCTTTCTTTATTTTTATTGGTGGTGTTACCCGTTTAGCATATACCACTGAAAAAATGGTGCCTTTTATGGCATTATTATATGTTATTGGTTCTTTAATTGTTATCTTTATGAACATTGACCAATTTATCCCTGCTATGAAAATGATTTTTGTAGGAGCTTTTGATCCTAGTGCTGTTGCTGGGGGTGTTTTTGGTGCTACCATTAAAGAAGCAATGCGTTATGGTGTTGCTCGTGGTCTTTTCTCTAACGAAGCAGGTATGGGTTCTACCCCTCATGCTCACGCTATTGCAAGAGTAAAACACCCAGCACAACAAGGCTTTGTTGCTATTTTAGGTGTTTTCTTTGATACTTTCATTGTTCTTAATATGACTGCATTAGTTATCATTATGACAGGTGCTTTTGGTACTGACCCTAATGCTATTCCAGAAGGTATTGCTCTTACTCAAAAAGCATTTTCTCTTGCTTTTGGTTCATTTGGTGGCATTTTTGTTGCTATTTGCTTATTCTTCTTTGCTGGTTCAACAATTCTAGGCTGGAGTTTCTTTGGAGAACAAAATATTAAATATCTTTTTGGAATAAAAGCTGTTCGTCTTTATCGCTTAACTGTTATTTTATTCTTACTCTTAGGTTCTTGCTTAAAGGTTAACCTTGTTTGGAACTTAGCGGATATGTTTAACGGCATTATGGTATTACCAAACATTATTGCTCTTTTTGCTCTTGGTAAAGTTGTAAGTAAAGCTCTTGATGAATACCATGATCAATATATGAAATAGAGAGTTACTAAATAAGAATTTTATGCTTTGAGAGGGTAACTTTTGAAAAAGTTCCCCTCTCAAACTCTCCCCCCAAAACTTTTTAATCCAAAATCTCTTTTGCGTGCAAAAGAGATTTTTCTTTTATCTTCTTAAAACAGTATATAACGCACTTTACTCATTTAAATAACATATAAAATTAAGTTACAATAAAAAAAATGTTAATGAATATACTAATACTCTCTTTATTTTAATAAAATGAAATTTATCACATAGTTATAAAATATTTACTGTGTAAAAAGTATACAAACTAAAAATTTCAGTGTGTAAAAGGGTTACACTTTTCTTTTTTCTCTTTTAAAAAATTTATTATACTATCTTTCCGTAACTATATAAAATCACATAAATTATTTTACATAGCCATTTTTGGCACGCTCTTTGCTATATAGTTAGCATACCGTAACAAAGCAATAATTTGTTACGATTTTATATACGCTTTCATAGCAAGGGAATAACTGGTTACCCTTAAAAAACCATTTACATAAACTCTCCTTAAAGTAAACTGCCTCTTTTTTGTCCCCCTTATGCAAATAAGGGGGTTTTTCTTTTCTCTTTTATAACCAAGCTAACACTTGTCTTTCCTAAAAAAAATAGCTATTAACAACCTATCTTTTTTATAAGGAAAAATCATGTCAAATCAAAATATGCCACCTAAGCTTAGTGAAGAAAAACACGGTGCTATTGTAGTTTTAGGGGCAAAACAACATAATTTAAAAAATATTAGTGTACGTATTCCAAGAAATGAGCTTGTAGTTGTTTGTGGACCTTCTGGATCTGGAAAATCAACACTTGCTTTTGATATAGTTTATGCTGAAGGTCAAAGACGCTATGTGGAATCATTATCAGCCTATGCTCGTCAATTTTTACCTAAAATGGATAAACCCCTTGTGGATAAAATAGAAGGTCTTTCTCCTGCTATTTCCTTAGAACAGCAAACAACAGGAAGAAATCCACGTTCCACAGTAGGAACTATTACAGAAATATACGATTTTTTGCGTGTCTTTTTTGCTCGTCTTGGCAATATGTATTGTGTAAAATGTGGAACTCCTATTGAAGCTAGGGCAAGTGATGAAATTATTGCTGATATTATGGACTTACCACAAGGTTCGCGTATACACCTTTTAGCTCCCTTAGTTGAATTACAAAAAGGAACACACCAAGACCGTTTTAAAAAATTAAAAGCAGAAGGTTTTGTGCGTGTTCGTGTTGCAACTCTTGGCGAAGAAAAACAAATTTATACATTAGACGATGTACCTAATTTAGATAAAAATAAAAAACATACTATTGATTTAGTTGTTGATAGACTTATCATCAAAGAAGATATGCGTACGCGTCTTGCTGATTCTGTTGAGCTTGCTTTAAAATATGGTGAGGGACGAATAATTGTTGCTGTTGAGGGACAAGAAGATATTATTCATTCTACTGATAGTGTTTGCCCCAAATGCCATACAAGTATGCCAAGTCCTTCTCCACAACTTTTTTCATTTAATAGCCCACAAGGTGCTTGTCCACAATGTGCAGGTATAGGCACTGTTGCTACTTTTGACCCACAACTTATTGCACCAGATGAAAATCTTTCTTTAGAACAAGGGGCATTAGCTCCTTTTTCTAGCAAGCATACGTGGTCGCAAATTGAAAAGCCCTTAGAAGAATTAGGTAAAAGACATGGCTTTACATTAAAAACTCCTTTAAAAGATTTTAGCGAAGAAGCTAAAAAAGATCTTTTTCATGGTGAAGCTGGAGGAGTCAATAGAACTGGAAGCTTACGCCGTAATTTTATGGGTGGAACAAGCCTAAACCGTGATACACAAGAACTTGCTATAAGTAATACACACTGGGCAGGTGTTATGTATTTACTAGAAAAATTTATGCAACATAACGACGCATGGGGGGATATTTTATCAAAATATAGTTATGCTGTTGATTGCCCCCAATGCAAAGGTGCAAGATTACGTCCTGAATCATTATGCGTAAAAGTTGGAAAATACCATTGCACTACCCCACAAGAAGAATATAATATTTACGAATTTTGTAGTTTATCCATTGCAAACGCATTAGCTTGGCTTGAAAAACTTTCCTTTGAAGGTCGCCACGCCATTATTGCAGAACCTTTATTAAAAGAATTAACACATCGTTTATCTTTTATGATCAATGTAGGTCTTGACTATCTTTCCTTAGCTCGTTCTATAATTACCTTATCAGGGGGAGAATCCCAACGCATACGCCTAGCCTCTCAACTTGGCTCTGGTTTGGTTGGTGTAACATACGTACTTGATGAACCTTCCATTGGTTTGCATCCTCGAGATAATGAACGATTAATCAAAACCTTGCGTAGCTTGCAAGAGCGTGGTAATACCGTGCTTGTGGTAGAACATGATGAAGCAACTATCCGTGAAGCTGATACTATCTTAGAATTAGGTCCTGGCTCTGGTTCACAAGGTGGGGATCTTGTTTTTGCTGGAAGTATTAAAGAACTTTTTGCAAATTCTCAATCTCTTACTGCAAAATATTTACGTGGAGATATGAAAATTCCCTTACCTGATGAACGCCGAGAAGCAAAAGAATTTCTAACACTCAAAGGTGTTACAACCAATAATATTAAAAATATTGATTGCGACATTCCACTGGGCTTATTAACCTGCGTTACAGGTGTTTCAGGTTCTGGAAAAAGTTCTCTTATTATTGATACACTTTATAAACACATGGCAATGCATTGTGGAATAAAAGTTGACCAACCAGGCACACTAAAAGAAATTATTAATGCCGACAAAATAGAACGTATTGTTTCTATTGACCAAAGCCCTATTGGCAGAACTCCCCGTTCTAACCCCGCAACATATACAAAAATCTTTGATGAAATTAGAAATATTTTTTCTATGACGCAAGATGCTAAAAGACGTGGGTATAAAGCTGGACGTTTTAGTTTTAACGTTGCTGGTGGACGTTGTGAAACGTGTAAAGGTGATGGACAAATTCGTGTAGAAATGCACTTTTTACCTGACATTTTTGTTACTTGTGATGTTTGTAAAGGACAACGTTTTAATCGTGAAACATTAGAAGTACGGTATAAAGATAAAAATATTGCTGAAGTCCTTGATATGACAGTAAGCGAAGCTAGACAATTTTTTGAAAATTATCCAGCCCTTGAACGCCGTCTTGCTATGCTTGAAAGCGTAGGACTTGATTATATTCGTTTAGGACAACCTGCAACAACACTTTCTGGTGGTGAAGCACAACGCATTAAAATTTCCCGTGAACTTGGTAAACGCTCTTTACCGGGAACATTGTATATTTTAGATGAACCAACAACAGGCTTACACATGCACGAAGTTGGCAAATTAGTTACAGTGTTACACCAATTAGTTGAAAAAGGTGCAACCGTTGTTGTCATTGAACATAATACAGATGTTATCCTTGCCTCTGATTATGTAATAGATATTGGTCCTGGTGGAGGTGAAAATGGTGGAACAATAATTGCAAAAGGTAGTCCTGAAGCAATTATGGCAGACCCTCATTCTATCACAGGAAAATTCCTTATAGAAGAACGCCGTATGCGTAAAAAACAACTATAATATTTAAAGGGAAAATAAGAATATTTTTCCCTTTAAATAAAATACGCTATTTCTATATTAAAGACAGAAATAAAAACTAACTATATTCCTTTTATATAAAAAGAAACAACTATGATTAAATATCTTTTTGTAGACCGTGATGGAACAATTATTATTGATAAGCACTATTTAAGTAATCCTGCTGAAATAGAACTTATTCCTCATGTTGCAACAGCCTTACAAGCTTTACAACAAAAAAATATACAACTCTTTCTTGTTACAAATCAGTCAGGTATTGGACGAGGCTATTTTGAAAAAGAAGCTCTTTTTGCTTGTAATAAAGAACTTGAAAAGCAATTAGCACCGTACCATGTTAATTTTGTTGATATGGCATATTGTCCTCATACTCCAGAAGATAATTGCTCATGCCGTAAACCTAAACTTGGTATGTGGGAATATTTACAAAAAAAATATAATCTTGACCCCAGCCAATGTGCCATGATTGGCGATAAAAAAGAAGATGTTCTTTTTGGAATTAATGCAAATTTTGCCTATTCATGTCTTGTGCAAACAGGAAAAGGGCAAAAAACAGCAGATAGTTTGTCTTTTTCTTTTGATACTGATTTTTTCCCTATTCAATCTACGCTCTTTGGACAAGAAAAAACAAAGACTCTTTGCTATGGGGCAAAACAACTCATAAATTTTGCAGATTTTCTTATTAACAATATACAATAATTTTTGGAGAAAAAAATGTCTACAAAAAACAGCATATCTAATAATGTCTATAATTGGCTTATTAATATGCATAATTTTGATATTGAACCAGAACTTTGGAATGATCTTACAGAAGATGAAAAAGAACAATTTCAAAAAGTCCGCGAAGAAAATCTTTATCATTATACAAAATATCAAGAATCTAAAATTAATAATGAGTTATATAAAAATATATTAAATGCTCTTCCTTTTCCTTGTGCATTAAAAAATGCAAAAGGAGAATTTTTATTTATTAACCCTGCACATGTAAAAACATTCAATCTTTCCACTAATGAACCATATCAAACTATTGATGATTTTCATATTCTTTCAGATAAAGAACGCTTAGGATTACAAATAGATAATGCTATTGCTTTAGATAGCCTTTGCACTATTCAAAAACCTTTTTCCTATGAAGCAGACCCACTTAATAGACGTTTTTACTATTGGGTATGTGGCTTTCAGTGCAAAAATAATAATCGGTATACATTTTCTGTTACCCAAGATGTAACAGAATTTGTGCAAACAGAAAATAAACTTTCTGAACAAGTTGCTATGCTTGAAAGTACAAATGAAAATATTATTAGACTTTCAAATTTAGACCCGCTAACTGGTGCATATAATAGAACAAGTTTAGTAGAATTTTTTGAATTAAATTTTAGAGAAGCTCGTAAAACAAAGTCAACTTTTTCTATTCTTCTTCTCGATATTGATCATTTTAAAAATGTTAATGATAAGTTTGGCCATTTAGTTGGTGATAAATTATTACAAGATATGGTTACACTTTTAAAAAATTCCGTACGTGAAAAAGATATGGTCTTTCGTTTTGGTGGTGAAGAATTTCTTTTATTATTACCTAAAACAAATTTTATACAAGCTTATGAAGTTGCAGAACGTATTCGTATTCATATAAGCAAAAATCTAAAAAGACCCGATAATAGTATGATTACAATTAGTATTGGTATTGCAAATTATACTAATGAAAAAACTGCAACAGATCTTATTAAAATTGCAGATGAAAACCTTTATCGTGCAAAAAATAATGGTAGAAATTGTGTTATTCCACAAGTCAACACACAAAACAAAGGAATATTTTAATGGAATTATCCCAAAAACCTATGCTTACCATGAATACTTGGCATATATATTTTTGGACAAGTATTGCTCTACTTATTTTTATTATACTTTTAGAAACCTATACCAATCTTGATGTAATTATCCAAAATACTTGGTACAATTCAGAAACAAAAAAATGGTGGCTTACTGCAGAAGAATTTATGGAAACCCGATGGCTTTGGTATGGTGGAGCAAAAAAAGCAATTGCCATTTTCGGAGGAATTTGTCTTGCTATTTTTATTGCTTCTTTTTTTGTTAAATTTTTCAAAATTTGGCGAAAAAGTATGATTTTAATATGTTTAAGTCTTTTATTTGTTCCTCTTGTCATTGGTACGGGTAAAAAAATGACAGATATTTATTGTCCTCGTGAAGTAAGTATTTATGGAGGACCTTATGAATACCAAAGAATACTTGAACCACAAAATCCTCTAAATAAAAATAATCCAGTTCCTGGTCTTTGCTATCCTGCTGGGCATGCTTCTGGAGGTTTTGCTTTAATAATGCTTTTTTTTGCTGTTCCCTATCCTACATTAAGAAAATGGGGGCTTTTAATAGGACTCACAATCGGTTGGCTTATGGGAGGATACCAAATGGTTCGAGGAGAACATTTTTTATCACATACATTAAGTACTATGTGTTTAGCCTGGGTAATTGATCTTCTTATTATTTTATGTATAGAAAAATTTCAAAAAATTTTGCGACTTGAAAAGCAATATCCCAAACTTTTAGAGTAAAATTTTATCTAGTGGATTCAGTTTGTTGATTATAATTGTAAAAAAACTACAAAGGAACAAATCCTCTTACCTCCCTTAAAGAATATCGAAAATATAATAACATAGATTTACTAATTTTTATGTCAAGAACTTTTTTAATTTATAATAATTATAGTATAAATCAAAAAATTATATGGCTATGTGTAAAAATATACTAACGTATCCTTATCTAAACAAATAAAATAGTATTCGTATTTCTAAATAACTAAAAAGTTATTTTAGAACGTATACTATACTTAAAGGATTTTTTATGAATAACTCTTCTTTTACTTACTTTCGTTTTACATTTCTTTTTTATCTTTCATTAATATTTCTTTTTTTTAATTTTCTTTTTCGATTAGGGTTACCTTTCTTTTTTCCAAAAAATTTGCCTTTTTCTGTGCATTTTTTTCTCGGTTTAGGAATTGGGACAATTAATGATATTTTTGCCTTACTTTTTATCCTAATTCTTCCTTTTTTCTTAATTTTTCTACCTAAAGATAGCTTTTTTTATTCCAAATTAGGTAAATTTTATAGTTTTCTTATTCTTTTTTGTTTTTCACTTATCTTTATTTTTTCAAGTTTTTCAGAATATTTTTTCTGGGACGAATTTAGCTCTCGTTTTAATTTTATTGCAGTAGATTATCTCGTATACACAACAGAAGTAATACAAAATATTATTGAATCATATCCATTAGTTGGTTTGCTTTCTACTGTCTTTGTGCTTGCTCTCTTCATTAGTTTTCTTACATGGAAAAAATTACAAAATAAATTACATACAATAACTCTTACTAACAAGACATCTCTTTGGAAACGCTTTGCTCATATTGTCTGTTATTGTCTTGTTGCTGGTGCTAGTTATTTTATTTTTTCTCCTATTTCTAATGGTAATAATAGATATTGGATAGAATTTGCTGATAATGGTGTATATCAACTTTTTTCTGCATTTTTACATAATGAATTAGATTATCGAAAATTTTACAAAACCATTGATACAAATAAGGCATTTGCTACACTCCAAAATGACCTTGCAATTACAAATCCTATTCAAAATACTAATTATAGACAAATCACAAATACCCCTATTTCCACAAAACCCAATGTAATTTTAGTTATCATTGAAAGTCTAGGTAATTACAAATACCAAAACCAAATGATAAATCTCAATAACCTTGCTAAGCAAAGCCTTTATTTTACTAATATGAAATCAACTGGAACGCGTACTGTGCGTGGACTTGAAGCTATTATGCTTTCTATTCCCCCAACTCCAGGAAATTCTATTGTACGTCGTAATGATAATGAAAATCTTTATAATCTTTCCACTCCTCTTAAAAAACAAGGCTATGACCTTGATTTTATCTATGGTGGAATTGGTTTTTTTGATAATATGAATGATTTCTTTTCTGGCATTGGATTTGATATTCACGATAAACTTGAATTTGATAGTAAAAATAAAACATTTTCCAATGCTTGGGGACAATGCGATGGTGACGCTTATAAAGAAAGTATTCGTTTAGCAGATGAAAACTTTGCAAAAAAAATACCTTTTATGCAAGTTATCCTAACAACATCAAATCATAGACCTTTTACTTTTCCAGAAAATACCATTGATTTACCACAAGGAACTCGTGAAGCTGCTGTTCGTTACACAGACCATAGTATTGGTGAATTTATAAAAGAAGCAAAAACAAAAGCATGGTTTGACAATACTATTTTTATCTTTATAGCTGATCACCCTTCTTCTGTTGCAGGTAAAAATAGTATTCCTCATGAGGCATACGGTATTATGAGTATGATTTATGCCCCAAAACTTGTAAAACCACAACAAATTGATTTTTTATGCAATCAAATTGATATTGCACCAACACTTTTAGCTCTTATGGGAATTGATTATCCATCTTCATTTTTTGGAAAAAATATTCTTACAATGACCAAAGAAAATGAACGAGCTTTTGTTTCAACCTATCAATTATTAGGGTTAGAAACACCTAATTATTTAACTATTCTTTCACCTAATAATGGAGTTGAAACACTAAAACTAAATCCAAACGCAACAGAAGAACAAAAACAAAAAGATATTGAAAAAACAATTGCCTATTACCAAACTGCTTATGATTTATTCACACAAAATTTACTAAAAGAATACGAAATAGAGCAAAAAAAATAATATAAAAACAAAAGCCATGTTTATTAAAACATGGCTTTTTATTATACTAACACTATAAAAAAACATAAAAAAAGGTTATGAAATAAATTCATAACCTTTGAAATTTATGGCGCGCCTGGAGCGATTCGAACGCCCGACCTACAGGTTCGTAGCCTGTTGCTCTATCCAGCTGAGCCACAAGCGCACTTGATGAAATGAGTTATACGGATTTCCCCTCAAACTGTCAAGCATTTTTTTTAATTTTTATTTTTATTTTTATTTTTACTTATCCATAATACACTATAACCATTATATATTTTCAAAAGAAAGAACTATTAATTTTATTGACATTTTTTTATTTTATACCGTATACTTAGCAAATATGCAAAACATTTTATAGAGAATTTAAAGTGATGGGTGAAAGGGGCATGAACACTTTAGAAAAAGAACAATATCATTCTGATATTGTAGTATCATTTACAGATTTAATATTAAAAAAAAATGCAATGGAAGAAGCTTTTTCCTTATGTCAAAAAAATTTAACTATTAACACAAAGAATAAAACATATACACTTCAAAATGCACAAGAACTAGAGATATTTTGTAAAGAACAAAATATATTTTTTATTCATTCTTTTTCTTACGAAGATATTAAAATTCTTTTTTTAGACTCAATACATAGTTCTATTCTTTTAGAAATACTTTTTCCTCATACAAGTAATAAAGCAACTTGTATTTTTTCTTTAACTGAAAACAAAATTCATTCAATCTATTATAATATTGAAAAAATAGCTAATAATGATAATATATTATCCCCAGAATTAGAATACAATAATACAGATAATGAATTAAAACTTGTAACAACAGCGTTAAATCAAACGGGTATGACTTTTTGGGAATATCATCCTTTTTATGATAAAGGAACTGTTAATATCATAAGTCCAACAAACCAAAAACAAACGTATAACAATTTTACAGAAATGCTTATTCGTTTTTTAAACATAGCTCCTACTTCCCAAAAAGATCTTATTAATCTTCACGAGTCTATTATTTATGGACAAACAGAAGTAAGTGCAAATGTAAAAATTATTAATAATAAAGGCGAAGAAGAATGGCGTAAAATTCGATATACAGCAATTACACAAAACAATAATATTATTGCCATTGGAACAAGTGAAAATATTAATGAACTTAAACAATTAGAAAAACGTTTTTCTGTGGCAACAGCTCAAACAGGTGTTTCTATTTTAAATTATGACCTTGAAACACGAGTTTTAAGTATAGAAAATAATCCTGAATTTTGCTTTTTTACTGATACTGTTTTTCCAAATACTCCGGAATGTTTTTTTGAAAGAAACCTTATTCACCCTGATGATATTGAATATTTTAAAAGAATTTTTAATCGTATTGCACGAGGTGATACACTTATTAATGCTGAAATTCGTTTTAAAAATAAACATAATAACGAATTCACATGGCATCAACTTGTTTTTTCTGTGGCATTAGATAATTATGGATTTCCAATGTCTGTAATTGGCACATCTATTAATATTGATACGCAAAAAAAAGCAGAAGAACATTATATTAAAGAATTAAAACTTCTTGAAGCAGAAGAAAGTACAACACTTTTAAGCTTTATTTATAGTTTTAATGAACATAAAATCACACGATTAAAATCAAAATTTGCAACAATACGCAATTCTATTGTTGATCTAGATACATTGTCTTCTCAATTAATTAAATTTTGTCCTAGTAAAAAACATCAAGATCTTATTCAAGAAACATTAACAATAAATTTTCTTGATCAATTATTACATTCTGCAAAAGATGAATATAAAGTTTTTCTTACTGTTGAAACAGAACAAAATGAAAGTATTTGGGGTCAAATTAATATTGAATTAATGAAAAATCCTACTACCTTAGAAGTTTATGCAAAAATAAAAATCCAAGATATTACAAAAGAATATATTTACGATACATTTTTTAATCTTATTACAGATCAACATTTTGATAGTATTGCTAGAATAAATTACAAAACAGGAAAATATTTATACTTTGAAAGTGAAGAAATAAAATCAGTTCTGCCAAAAGAGGCACTTTCTGGTAATTTTAATAGTGATGTATTATTTGCCCTTGATCACTTTATTCTTGAAGAAGATAGAGAAAATTATAAAAAAGCTATTAGCATTGAAAATATTATAGAACGTTGTAGTAATGAAAGTTTTTTTGATATTTTCTTTCGAGTTAAACGTGATAATGATATTAGCTATAAACGTTCACGCATTTTCCTATTTGATGAAAACACAACGACATTTTGTGTAAGTACAGCAGATATTACAGCTATCCAAAAAATAGAAGAAGAAAGAACAGATATGTTGCGTAAATCGCTCATACTTGCTCAACAAGCAAATAAAGCAAAAAATTCTTTTCTTGCTTCCATGAGCCACGATATACGAACTCCTATGAATGCCATTATTGGTATGGCAAATCTTGCTCTTGAGGATAGAGAAAACCAAGAACAAATTTCCGAAAGTTTAACTGTTATTAAATCAAGTTCAGAACATTTACTTTCTCTTATTAATGATATTCTTGAAATGTCCCGTTTAGAAAGTGGCAATATTACCTTATCAAAAGAACCATTTTCAATTACAACAGAATGTTCAAATATTGCCAATGCCTTTAAAGGAATAGTTATTCAAAAACAACAAGAATTTATTTTTGAAATACAAAATATTCAAGATGAACACATTATTGGTGATATAAGCTGTTTAAAAAGAATTTTAAATAACTTATTGGGAAATGCATTAAAATTTACTCCTAAAAAAGGAAAAATCTTTTTCCGTGTATTCCAAGAAGATACACGCAAAAAAAATCAAGTGTTTTTCCGATTTGAAATTCAAGATACTGGTATGGGCATTTCTAAAGAATTACTTCCCAAAATCTTTGAACCTTTTCAAAGAGAACAAAATGAAACAATTAAAAACATTGAAGGAACAGGACTTGGACTTGCCATTGTTAAAGCTCTTGTAGAATTACAAGATGGAGCTATTAATATTGAAAGTGAACAAGGAAAAGGTACACTTTTTACATTACATATTAGTTTTGAAAAATCTCAACATGCTGAACAAACAAATAAATGCAGTCAAATTAAAATAGCAGATATTAATTTAACTGATCGTAATATTTTACTTGTGGAAGACCACCCTGTAAATACACTTGTTGCTACAAAATTATTACAAAAAATGGGAGCAAAAATTATTGCTGCCCCAAATGGTAAATGTGGACTTGAATTATTTGAACAAAGTCAAGAAAATGAATTTGATTTAATCTTTATGGATATTCAAATGCCTGTTATGAATGGTTATGATGCTACAAAAGCCATAAGACAATCAAACCACCCTAATGCAAAATCTATCCCTATTATTGCAATGACAGCAAATGCTTTTACTGAAGATATTCATAATAGCCTGAACGCTGGTATGAATGATCACATTGCAAAACCAATTACAGCAGAAAATATAAAAAATACTTTAGAAAAATTAGGAATTTTACAATAATTCTATTATGAATTATTTTCTTAAAATACTAGACAAAGCAATTTTCTTAGGCTAAATTCATTTTGTGAAATTTATTTTTAGGCAAAATAAATTTAGTGCTTTGCACCAAATATCATAAAAGGAGTTTCTATAATGAAAACACTTGATCAAATCGTATTATTAGACGATCGCCGTTACACTGACGAACACGTTTGGATTAAAAAAGACGGAGACAGCTACCTCTTAGGTATTAGTGATTTCGCTCAAGACCAATTAGGTGAAGTTATGTTCGTTGAACTTCCTTCAGTTGGCGATAGCTTTGATGCTGGTGTACCTTTCGGTGAAGTTGAATCTATCAAATCTGTTAACAAACTCTTTACTCCTGTAAAAGCTGAAATTATTGAAGTAAACGAAGTATTAAATGATGCTTCTGCTACTATCAACGAAGAATGCTACGGAAAAGGTTGGATCGTTCGTGCTAAAGTTGCTAATGAAGCTGACATCGACGGTCTTTTAACTGCTGATGCATACCGTGCTTTCTTAAACAAATAAGTTTTACATAAAGCAAATTTATAAGCCTTATCAATTTGATAAGGCTTTTTTTATTTTAAATAATAAGGGGAATACCTCCCCTAAAATGGTTATAAAGATATTATCCTTTTTATTATACTATTCCATAGTATTAGGTATTATAAAGGGTTTCACCCCTAAACCCGAAATATTTAATAAGGGGCATCACCCCTTAGATCTGAGCAGGGTGGTAAGCTAACGGGGGGGCAAGCCCCCCTAGCGTTGCTGTCTATTTCCCTAAACCTCGTAAACTCGGTATAAAGGAAACGACTTCGTCGCCCTTTGGGTAGCGGTTCTCACCCCCGCTTTAGTCGTTGCGACGTAGGAAGCTACGAATAAAGACAGCAATTAGTAATGCAAAATTAACTTACATAAACCACTGTCGCTATCTGTAAGGCTCATTCTTCGCTAACAGCTACCGTACAAACCCAAATAAATAGCCTTTACTTATGATTTATGAGAATAAAAGCGACATTCTTTGGAGCGGGCAAAG
>JAHHTE010000001.1 GCA_020024815.1 Mailhella sp. | reverse complement strand
ATTTTTAATTTTGGCGTCTCCAAGGGGATTTGAACCCCTGTTGACGGCGTGAAAGACCGCTGTCCTTGTTTAAAAATATAATTATTCGATATAACTCTTTATAAAAACCCTTAAAGGAGAGTTATATTATGGTTACAATTAACGAAATATGGGAATTGTATCTAGGCACAAAGGAATTTAAACCAAACAGTATCAAAAAAGAAATTCAACGATATAATCGTCATATTTATCCTTATTGGTGTAATAAGGATTTTGATACATTGTGTGCCAAAGATATAATTAAGTATCGACAATATCTTTCAAAAACTAACTTGAGTCAACAATCTATTAAACATTGTTTGTCATTATTGAGACGGTCTGTAAATAGAGCTATTCAATTAGATTTATTGTCAATACAACTTCCACACTTCGAAATGCCAATAACAAACAATGCTCGAGTCAGATTTTTAAGTCAAGCTGAAGCTGACTTGTTATTGGATGCACTCCACAACAAAAATGAACTTTGGTATGACATTACCTTATTCGCTCTTCATACTGGAATGCGTGCAGGTGAGATATTCTCATTGCAGTCAACAAATATAAATTGGGAACAAAAAACAATTACATTATTTGAGACTAAAAATAATGTAACTAGGATAATTCCACTTAATGATATTGCATTTAAAATTGTTGTAAAATATTACAAAAAGCAAATGCAATATCTTTTTTCTGAAAAACAAATTTTACAGGTATCAAAAATATTTCGTGAAACAATTAAGAAAACGTCATTGAATCAAAATATTGTTGACCGCCGAAATAAAGTTGTTTTTCATACATTACGGCATACTTTTGCATCTTGGTTGGTTCAAAAAGGAGTTCCTTTATTGGTTGTGGGCAATCTATTAGGTCATAAAGATTTAAAAATGACCATGAGATATGCTCACTTAGCCCCCAATCAGAACAGGTATGCCGTTACACTTTTAACTAATACACAAAATAATCATATTTAGTCAAGATTTTTTTAGATTTTTTTTATTTTGTAATTTCATATAATTGACAATTTGTATATACTGTTGTATATACAAATTATGGAGAAAAGTGAATGAATTTTAAAGTTTCAGGTTTTGACTGGGATAAAGGAAATTGGCCTAAGTGCAATAAGCATGGCGTAACCAAAGAAGAGATAGAGGAAATATTTTTATTTTCCCCACATATAATGACTGATCCCTTTCCTTATGAAGCACGAATAAGGGTTATTGGTAAAACAGCTGTGGGTAGATATATTTTTTTAGTTTTTACTTTTCGTGAAATTGACAATAAAACTTTTATACGTCCAATCAGTGCAAGATATATGCATGAAAAGGAGATTAAGCATTATGAAAAAAGAACTCAATCTTAAAGCAATGCCTTCTTTTGAAAGTGATGAAGAAGCTGAATATTTTGTAGATACTGCTGATTTATCTAAATATGATCTATCAACATTTACAACTGCTAATTTTGAATTTGAACCAAAAGAAGCAACAATAAATATGCGTTTACCTAAACAACTTTTAACGGCTGTAAAAGTAAAAGCAAAAGCAGAAGGAATACCTTATACACGTTATATACGTTTGGTATTAGAGCAAGCTGTTACACATTAATTTTAATCAATTATTAAAATATGTTATTAAAGCAATGTAATTATCATAGTTACATTGCTTTTTTATTAAGTCCATCCTTCAATTTCCTGCAACGTCTCATTCAATAATTGCATAATATCATCTGTTTTATCTGTCTCAGAAGTAGTGTAAGATTATCTTTTTCTTTTATTTATAAAATCAAGTTCGGTTACTTCATCTAGTTTTTTATTCATAGAAATTTTTATTTCTGATTTACCAATAAAAAATTACCATGCTAATTTTTCAATTATAGCTGTTAGAAGCAAATTTGTCCTATTTTTTAGAATAGTTAAGAATTTTTTAGATTTTACAATATTTATAAAAAGTTATTGTAATAATCTAAAAAAATGTTATAAAATGAAATTTGTCAAAAAGACAGGACAGGTAAAGTGGTACCACTTTTTCAAAGTGTTACTACTTTACGTCCTGCCATTGCATGGAGCTTAAGCTTATTCGCCTTCGGCTCAACGCAAAAATCATATAAATTTTTTTTTAGGAGAAAAAAATGAGTAACATTGAAAATCAAGAAACTATTGAAGAAGTAATGGTAATTCCACAACTTACAATATCTGAACAAGGTACTCCAGTGGCAAGTTCTTTGGACGTTGCTAAGGTTTTTGGTAAGGAACATTTTAATGTATTACAAAGTATTGAAAAACTTCTTGAAGATGTTCCAGAAGATTTCAACGCCCTCAATTTTCAAGGCGTTGAATATACAGACGCAAAAGGTGAAAAACGTCCTATGTACAATCTCACTAGAGATGCATTTACTTTATTAGCAATGGGTTTTACTGGAAAGAAAGCCATGAAATTTAAAATTGCCTATATTGAAGCATTTAATGCTATGGAAAAAGCATTGTTGGAACAATCCCAAAAACGGAGCAAAAAAAAGCAAGACCATAAAGAAGTTGAAGATAACTTACCATTATCTTCTGTTTTTTCTCGACCAATCCAATTAACACAGTATGAAAAAGAAGGAATACAAGGTATTATTGATTTTATGGCATTTCTTAATAATGCTTCTCCTGACAGTATTAAAGAATATCTCTTTAATACAATGGGGGTACCGTCTTACGAAAAATTCTTTTATCAAGATATTCGCGACATATTAAATATTTTACAAGCAAGGAAATTTTCTATACGTCATCCTTTTCCAAGGCTTGATAATCCAAATCGGTTAGAATTAGTAGAAAAAGCCTTTTATGGTCTAATGAAACTTTGGAGCATGACTTTAGGAGGAGCAGAAAAAGAAATTAAAAATTATATTTGTAATCAAGCAGGAGTCTTATTTATTGAGGAAATTATAACAGAAGAAGACTATTTAAAAGGTATTTTTATAATTTATCATGGAATGATTACAATGCTTCCTAATGAAAATGATTAAGTTATGAAAAAAAAATATAAAATAATAAAATCTTATCTTTCCAATGAAGAATATGCTCAAGTTGTGCAAGCCAGTGAAGCAACGGGATTAACAATATCTAAGTTTGTAAAAAATGTTTGTTTAGGTACGCCACTTCCAAACAAAAGCAATATAACTTCTTCTTTGGAGTTATTAAAATTTTCATCTGACTTAGGTCGCTTAGGTGGTTTATTGAAAATGGCAATTTCAAACGGCATGGAAAAATATAAAGTTGAACCATTACTTAAAGAAATACGCCAAAGGCAAGCAGAATTAAAGGCATTAGTGGATACCATAAAAAATGATAAGTAAGCATATTCATTGTAAAGCAAAGTCTGATAATTATAAAAGACTTGCTGATTATATTGCAGCTGCAAAAAAGTCTAATAAACAAGAAAAGTGTTTATTGTCTTGGAGTGCAGGCTGTTATGATAATGATGATTATGAATCTTCGATAACAGAAGTGGAGCTTACACAAGCCTTGAATACTCGTACTACTAAAGAAAAAACTTATCATTTAGTGATTAGTTTTCGCAAGGAAGACGAAGGAAAACTTACAGAAGAAGATTTTAAAAACATAGAAGAAGAATTTGCAAAAGCTTTAGGTTTTGAAGAACATCAAAGGCATTGTGGTGTTCATATTAATACGGAAAATATGCATATGCATATTGCATATAATATGATTCACCCTGTCAAGCATACACGATATGAGCCATATCGTGATTATAAAATCCGTGATACTATTTGTCGTGAAATAGAGAAAAAATATAATCTAGCCATAGATAATGGCATTGACAAAAAGGATATATCCGTAAAGCTCAATGATACATCAGCACGAGTTGAAGCCCAAACTGGAGAAGAAAGCTTTGAAAGATATTGCCATAATCAACATGATGAATTGGTTGATTTAGTCAATAATGCAAAAGATTGGCAAGAAGTTCATACAGCATTTGCGTTGTATGGACTTCGCCTAAAGCCACATGGCAATGGTTTGGTTATTAAAAATGCTAATGGCAAACAAACAATAAAAGCAAGTACACTTGATAAAGCTTTTTCTCTTGGAAATCTTTCCAAAAAATTTGGCAAATATGTTGCTCCAAAGGATATTGATAAAATAGAGCCTAAATTGACGTTCAAACGTAAACCTGCTCAACAAAATCCAGAAATGAAAGCTTTATGGCAAGAGTTCATAAAACAAAATGGAGCAGAAGAAATACAAGCAATAAAAGATAAATTTTATCAAGAAAAAATGAAAATTGTTTTACTTGGAGTAAATAGAAAAACCAAAAATGAATTGATGAAAATTGTCCGAAATAAAGAACGTGCAGAAATAAATACAATTCGCTTACAGCTAAGCAAAGAACAAACAAAAAACTGGCTTAAATTTTTGCAAGACAAAGCTCTTGCAGGTGATCAAGTTGCATTGAAAGTTCTTCAGTCAAAGAAGGCGAAGATTATCCCTTATAAAGATGAGTTGTGGACTGCTTTTATCAAAGACCAACAACAAGCTTTACACCTTGCTAAAAATAACTTGCATGGTAAAGTTCTTACTTCAGAGCAAAGAGAAGAAGAAATAAAGGCATTAGCTACTGATTATGCTATAACACAAGAAAATTTTACACGCTATCTTAAGAGTGAAATTGCTAATGGGAATGAAAAGGCTTTATCTGTTTTAGAAGCAGAAGAAAAAGAGAAAGAAGTTATCAATTATGATGAAATACGCACGTCTTTTTGGAAATCCTTTGAGCAAGATCAAGCTATTGCCTATAAACTTGCAAAGCTTGATATGCAAGGAAAAATCCTTAGTCCTGCACAATACATAGAAGAAGTTCAAGATCTAAAGGAAAATTATGAGGTTAATCAAAAAAACTTTGTTCGTTACCTACAAAATGAACTAAGCAATGGAAACAAGGAAGTACTATCCATTTTGAAATACGAACAACGTATTTATAAAGATACTCATCAAACATCAGAGTATCAACAATCCTTAATCAATAAAAAAGAACAAATTCAGGTAAAGCAAGATATTTTACAATCAAAAGATTATTCTCATCAAATCAAGAAAAAACTTCTTGATATTCAAATCATGGAGTCAATCCTTAAACAACCAGTTGAGTATAAAATTTCTCGAACTGGAGCAATTATTTATAATACTCCACAAGGAAAAATCGTTGACGATGGTAAAAGTATAGTCTTCACCGACCAAGCAAAAGACTTAGCTAGTGAATATTTTTCTGTAAAAAATGGATTACCAAAATTACAATTTAATCAAAACAAGGGCATTAATAAAAACATTCTTCATGCCAAATCTGCTCAATATCTTCGTAAATCACAAGGAATGTCAAGATAAGATATATAATTTTCTTGACCCTATATTATGTACATGATATTGTACATAATATAAACGGAGGTTATAAGTATGATTTCAATTACAGCAACAAATTTTAGAAAAAATGTTTTTGGATTATTAGAGCAAACAATTAAATATAATGAGCCTGTAAATATAAATACTAAAAATGGAAATGCAGTTTTAATTAGTGAAGATGAATATAGAAGCTTGCAGGAAACTTTATATTTGATGTCAATTCCAGGGATGGAAGAAAAAATTATTGAAGGTTTAAATACTCCAATAGAAGAATGTATCAAGGAAGATGAGGTGAACTGGTAGTGTATTCCCTTGTTTATACCAAAAAAGCAGTCAATGATATTCCAAAACTGAAATCAGCTAAATTAGATAGAATTACTCAAAATTTATTGGAAATTTTAAAAGAAAATCCTTATGCAACACCGCCAAGCTATGAAAAACTTCAAGGAAAATTGCAAAAAGCGTATTCTCGGAGAATAAATAATAAACATCGACTTGTTTATGAAATTCTTGAGGAAAAAAAAGTTGTAAAAATAATCAGTATGTGGACACATTATGAATTTTAATTATTAGAATCTACTGTGTTATCATTTTATAAATTGATAGAATTAAGTGTTTTTTAACTTAATCCTATCAATTTATAACGGTTATAAAGGGAACAATTTTTATCTCTATATATTAATATTGATAATTTTCTATTCTAGCTCCTTACTCCTAAAATTAATTTTTTATCATCATATTCTTTTATAATTTATATTTTATTATCTTATATACTGAAGAAATTGATACATCAAATTTATTCGCAATAAAGCTTGGAGTACAGCCGTCGTTATACATTTCAAGAATAAGTTTTTTGTCTTCATCGGAAAGTTTCTTAGGTCTGCCTAAATATTTTCCTTGTTTCTTGGCATTATTTATGCCTTCTTGTTGGCGTTCTCTGATGAGTTTACGTTCAAATTGGGCGAACGCACCAAGTACCTGGAGCATGAGTTCTTGCATTGGGGAAGAACCTTTTGAAAAGGTCAAGTTTTCCGTGTAAAAGCGTACTTCTACTCCTTTATCTACCAATGAGCTAACAATATTTTGTAATTCTATCAAATTTCTAGCCAGTCTATCTATGGAGTGAATATAGAAAATATCACCTTCACGAAGGTAGTTTAAACATTCGGCTAATATTGGTCTATTAGGTGTTGCAGAACTTATTTTTTCTTCAAAAACCTTATCAAGAACAACTTTATCAAGTTGTCTTCCTGTTTCTTGGTCAGTGGTGCTTACTCTAATATAACCAACATTAGCCATTATTATTTCTCCTTATAAGGATAAACCTTTTGATTGCTCTTTCTTTACGCTAACAAGTTTATTTTGTTCTTGGTTTTGTTTCTTTTTATACTCATCAACTGTGAGTGGAACAAACTTTGAAATATAATTTTTATTATGTTTCATATATTCCAACTCTCTTAATACTGCATTATGATTATGTTTTGCAACTTCAAGATCATTTATTTGTTCAAATATATGTTCTTTTGGGTTTTTCGTTGTTGCAAGTTCTTTTTTTTCATTTTCAAAAAGAGTTTTTTCTTTTTGAAATTCTTCTTCTAGACCTTTGGTTAAAAAGTTATCTAACCGAGTAAAAAAGCCTGATAAAGAAAATTTATCCTTTTCAGTGTATGCTAAGTTTTTAGGGGTATATTCGCCACCATTTGGCATAGAAACAACAAATTTAAAACCTTTTACTCCATCACAAGGAGCATTTTGTATTGATATTTCAAAACCTCGATATACACCGATTTTAGGTTTGGAAGTAAACAATGCTTGTATTTCATGAATACCTTTTGTTATAGTTTTGGTTACAACATCAAAGTTTCCTGTTGTAATACGTTTTCCGTCAATTATCATTTCAGGATTTTCTATTTTGTTTTTATCTCTTAACGTACAAGCTTTTTTATATTTTTCTTCAACAATAGCTATGCGTTCATCAGCTTTTTCAAGATAGCGTATTCTATCTTCTAAACTATGTTGACTTTTTAGGAATTGGTTATACATAGCCTCAAGTTTTTTTACTTCAGCTTTATACGTTACTTCAAGCAAAATAAGAGGATTGCCAGACGCTGCCGCTTTCATTTCGGCTGCGTTGGCTGATTCTGATTGAATATCTTCTATGCTTCTTTGTAAAACATCACCTTTTCTAAATTGTTCTATTGCAGCAGATTTATATTCTATGCATTGCCACATTCTAGCATCATAGGTTTGTTTAGTTGCATAGTTATATATTTGAATTTCAAAATTATCAGGATCTTTTTTGTATAATTCATTTCCTTGACGGATAATGCGTCCGTTTCTTTGTTCTAAATCAGAAGGTCGCCAGGGGGCGTCCAAATGATGAGCAGCAACTAAACGTTCTTGCACATTCATACCACTACCCATTTTAGGTGTAGATCCTATTAATACTCGCACATCACCATTTTTTACTTTGCTAAATAATTGTTCTTTTTTAGCGTCAGTTTTAGCGTCATGAATAAAAGCAATTTCCCTTGCAGGAATACCTTTATTGATAAGTTTCTTTTTTAAATCTTCATATACAGAAAAATTACTTCCTATTGAAAGAAGCTCGTCCATATTGATTTCATCTTCTTCTAGTTCTTCTTTTTCTTCTTTGTTTTTGGAGTATAGTTCATCTCTTGTTATGCCTTTAGGTGTGGATAGATCACAAAAAACAAGTTGTGTTCCCTTATCTTCTTTTGATTGTTCCCATATTTCAACTATCTTATTTGCACAAACATTTACTTTTGAGTTTTCAAAATCTTCTGCTGTTGGATCAATTAATCTATAATCAAGCCCAGCTTTTCGTGCGTCATTGGTTATTTTCAATGGATTATCAATTTTAGGATTTTTAGGCAGATTTTCCATACGATGAATAATTTTATTCATATAATCTTCTTGCAATGGACTTCTTTCAACAATAATATTTATAGGTTTTCCACCTTGTAAAGGGGGAGTAAGTGATTTTTCATTGTTCTTTTTTTGTTGTTCTTCAATATCAGATCGTGTAACAACATCGGCAAAAGTCCTATACATAGAAAGTAATTCTGGAACATTATCAAAAGTAGCAAACCTTGATTTTAAAGCATAATTTACTCCAGTTGCGTCAAGTTCCCAGTTGGAAGAAATTCTTCCAAAAGTAGAAGCCCAAGAGTCAAAATGGATAATGCCTTTTTCTTCTAGTAAGTCAGTTTGTAAATATCGTTGCATATTATACACTTCTGCAATGGTGTTGCTTATAGGTGTACCAGTTAAGAAGTATATCCCCTTACCATTATTTTGTTCTTGTAAATAGCGACATTTTACATATAAATCTAAAGCCTTATCAGAACCTGCAATACTTCCTAGACCTGATACAGATAAAGAAGTTGTAATTCCAAGATTTTTAAATTCATGAGCTTCATCAACAAATAAAGCGTCAACACCTAAATCAGAAAAATCAATATTCTTGCTTTTTGTATCATCAAGAACTTTTTTTAGTTTTTCTCGTAAACGTTCCTTTCGTTTTTCTAATTGTTTTATGGTAACTTTATTTCCTTTTTCTCTTGCGTCTATGCCTAAAAGAGCTAATTCAAGGTTTTCTATTTCTTTATTATAAAACTGCTCTAAAAAGTCTTTGGGCATATCAATTTTCTTGAAAGAAGAATGGGGAATAATAACAGCGTCCCAATTTCCAGTTGCTATTTTTCCAAAAAATCGCTCTCTATTTTCTTTGAGAAAATCAACTTTATCAGCAACTAAAATATTAGCGTCAGGATAAAGTTTATAAAATTCATCACGCCATTGATAAACTAAGTGATTAGGAACTGTGATCATAGGCTTTTTGATAAAACCTAATCGTTTACTTTCCATTATTGTTCCAACAGCTTCAAAAGTCTTACCTGCTCCTACCACATGATCATAAAGTGCTGTTCCTTCTTGAATAGCACGCCAAATAACATTTTTTTGATGAGGTTTTAATTGAATACCTGTTGATGCCCCAATTAATTCAACATGGCTTCCGTCATATTGTACGGGAACATGTGTATTAAATTTTTCATTATAAATTTTTGCTAAACGATTACGTCTTTCTTCATCGCTCCATATCCATTTTTGGAAAGCGTCTTGTATTTTTTCAGCTTTTTCCATTGCAGCAGCAGTAGCTTCTGTATCAAGAATTTTTATTGGCTTATCATTACTATCTTTTTCGCCTGTATCTTTCATTACTTTTATTTGTGTATTTTCAAGTAATGATTTGATAATCCTACTTGCAGGATATTCTTCTGTACCAAAAATATAGTTATTAGCAGAACTATTAAGCAAGTTGATACTTACTGTCCATCGTCCTACTTCAGGGATATAATGTACTTCATCATTATAAAATGCTATTTCACTTATTACTTCTGTAATAAATTGTTTTACATCTTTTTCTGGTATCCATGTAGAGCCAAAACGAACACTAATATCAGCTGCTTCAATATCTTTTGGCATGGCTTTTTCAAGAGCTTCAATATTGAGTTGATATTGTGGGTTCATTGCAACAGCTTTTTTTGCTTGCTCAAGTTTTTTGCGTATATTTCCAGTAAGATATTTATCAGCAACTTCATATTTTTGTGTATATGGATTTTTAAAAACAAATGTTCCCAATAACTCTTGTTTTACTTCTTGTTCTGATTTTCCTACTAGTTGCGATATTCTTTCAAAATCAATAGATCCACTTTCTCGTAAAGAAATAAGCAAACCTTCTTTAGAAGTTTCAGCTGTCTTAGCTGGTTCAATAAAGTAAAAGCACCGTTTAGAAAAAATGCTTGCTTTTTTTGCACTTGCTTTTCTTTCTTCAACATCTTCTTTTATTGCTTCACTTTTTGTTATGCCTTTATCATAGTCAACTTCAAGAGCTTGAATAAGTGTTGCTTCTGGATCTTCTTTAAAAACAATCCTATTTTTACTTGAATTTAATAGTCCAAATTTATTTACAAAATTATCATAACTTATATTTAATCGTTTACGATAACGTTCAATATCAACTTCATTATTTTCTGGACTTTTTTCTAATTCAAATAAAGTTCTTAAGGTATCACGAATTTGAATTAAACCAGTTATACGTTGTACATCATTTTTGTGAGCAAGTGGAACTTCTAATAATATATCTTCGCCAAGTTCATCTTGTGTTTTTTTATAAATTTTACCATTGGTACTTTCGATTAAAGAATCTTTTTTTAATTTTTTAAATCGTTCAGAATTAAGAATACGTTTTTCAAGTTCTGTATATTCTTTAACTGCAAATGGGTTTTCATAGGTAATAGTATTGTTAAAAATATTTTTAGGAAGTATTTGCAATGCTTCTTGCATTGCAATATTAATATCTTTTTCAGCAGTACCAATACAATTTAATTCATTACCAAATTTTCCACCTAATTCTAAATTACCTAAAACTTGTTTAGAATTATCAGCAAAATACTTATTAATTGTTGCTGTTTTTGTTATTGTAGGAATTGGCTTATCTAAAAAAGTAACATTTATTTTATGCTCAAATTCTTTCTCGGTTGTATGTACCCAATCAGTATATCCTTTACTAATATTATTTTGTTTTTCATACTCGGTTTTCTTTTGAAAAAAGACTATATCCGTTGTAACTTCTGTAAGAGCATTTTGTTTAAAAGCAGTATTAGGTAAACGTATTGCTCCTAAAAAGTGAGAATTTTGTGCTAGATATTGTCTATGTTCATTATTTACACTATCCATAAAATAACGACTAACAACAAAAGCTCCAAGACCACCTTCTTTTACTAATTCCATAGACTTAGCAATAAAATAATTATGTATTGAAAAATCTAATTCTGGAAAATTTTTATCATAAAGTCTTGTTTGTCCAAAAGGTGGATTACCAATGGTTACATCAAAATGAGGATTTTTTTGGGGAATGTCTTGAAATGGTCTACAAAATATTTTTTCCTTAGGGTAAAGATAATTTAGAATATCAGCAGAAATAGTATCTTGTTCAATAGTTGTAAATTTAGCATCAAAATTTTGTGGTTTAAATCCAATAAAATTACCTATTCCTGCTGATGGTTCTAAAATATGTACTGTATTTTTTACTCCAAATTGTTTCAAACCTTGATACATAGTATCAATGATATTTTTAGGCGTAAAATGGGCGTCTTGCGTGGAACGTCTAGCATTAGAATAATCTTCTTCTGTAAGTAATGCTTTAAGTTCTTTATATTCATTTTGCCATTGTTCATTATTTTCATCAAAGGCTTGAGGAAGTCCACCCCAACCAACATATTTGACAAGAATAGCTTGTTCTTCTTTTGTTGCAAGTTCAGACTTATTTTTTCTAAGATTATATAGAACTTTTAAAGCATTAATATTGTCCTGGTACTTTTGTTTTGGAGTACCAATACCTATATTATCACTATCAGTGATAATATAGGTTTCTATAATTCTGTCTGTACCCCTAACATTTTCAATGCTTCCCAATGACTCATTCCACTGTCTATCAAATCCCAATATCTGTCTGTTTCTATTGCTTCCATTTCTTTCTCCTCCTGTTCCGTCAACTTTAAATATAGTTCTGTCCCATTCCGTTTTTTCTCTAGTTCTTTTAATTTCTCTGGATTGTTCAATGCCCATCTGTCCAAGATTTTCATTGCTGTTGTTGATCCTAACATTCCCATTTCGTATGCTAGCCATCGATAAATTTTTATATCCATTATTCGTAGTGCTATTTGACCCGCTGACATATTGCTCTCTATACTCATGTTCATTCTCCTTATTGGTTATTGTTTGATTTTCTAATAGCATACTTCTTGAATATGCTTCTTCTTTTTCGTTTTCTTGTCTAAGATTTTCAATACAATCAGGTATAAAATCTAATAGACTATGTTGCCCCGTAGGACGTGTTTTTTTCTTTGGCATACAATGTCCTTGATTATAAGTTATATAGAAACTGGAAAAAGGTCAATAACTTTTTTATAAAAATGTATTTTTACTTTTTATAGACCTTTTTCCAATAGGTGAAATCTAGCGATATGTTTTGTGTAAAAAGGTATACCTTTTTACAAAATTGCCTATTTGGAAATTTGACATATATTATAATTTGCTATACAAGTATAACAAAAGGAGATTATTTTATGTTAGCAATACGCTTACCTGCAGAAATAGAACAACGGCTTGATTTTTTAGCTAAAGAAACGGGTAGAACAAAAACTTTTTATGCTCGTGAAGCAATTTTAAATCAAATTGAAGATTTGGAAGATTATTATTTGGCTCAAAAAACGCTGACAGATTTTAAAAGCAGTGGTGAAAAAGCAATTCCTCTTGAAAAGGTTTTGAGTGATTATGGCATGGACAATTAAATTTGTGCCTTCGGCTGAAAAAAAGCTCAAAAAACTTGGAACAGCCGAAGCTAAACGGATTTTGGCTTTTTTACGGAAAAGAGTCCAACCATCAGAAAATCCGAGAACCTTGGCAAAAGCCCTTATCGGTGACGCATATTCGGAAATATGGCGGTTTCGGGTCGGAGATTATAGAATTTTATGCGAAATCCATGATGATGAAATTCTCATTTTGGTTGTTGATATAGGACACAGAAGTAAAATTTACGGAGGGCATTAAAAATGCCCTCTATTTTATCTTTGTAATTGTTCCAATCTGTTATTAATTAATGCCTTTGCAATATCAAGTAGCTCCTCATTGCGTTGAAAATTTTCCATTTTTATAAGATTATTAATATACGCCAAATCAACTATAATTTTCTTTTCAAAAATAATATTTCGTTGCTCGTCAAAAACACAAAATTTTACAGTTTCATGGGTATCTCCATCTATTGTTTCAATATTGTAATGAATGAAACTAAAAACATACAATTTAGGGTTTTCTTTCATAGAAGCAATATATTGTCCGTCTTTTGAAAATTTTATACCTCTTTTTTGTAATATATTGTATAAGGGAAATTCTTGTTTGATATATTGTCCTCTTAATGAAAAATCTTTGCTCATATTAGCAAAAACATAAGGAAAATTTGTCTTATTAAAGTAATAAAACAAATACCCAGCATTTTCATTGCCATTACCCAAAAATGAAACAAGCATTTCTTTAGCTAAATTATTACTTATTTTTATTCCGCTTTCTTTTTTTAATAAGTAAATAACCTTATCAAAATTATCCCGTAATGCTTCCAATGCTTCTATTACTGAATTATCAATGTCGTCTTTTATCAGTTCATCATAATTATTATACCCTTTTGCATGAGAAGCATACGGACAAAAATTATATTTTTGATAATCAAACGAAGCAAGATCAGCGATGTCTTTTCCTGTATGTCTGCCATACGGTTTAGGAGAGTTTTCATTTCTATTATACAATGCACAAAGCTGAATTGGGTTATTACAAGCAGGGCATAACGCATAGCAAATATTATTAATAAAATACGGCTCATTAAAACCAGGATCTTTTTGATAGTTCTCAACTGATATTTTATAAATTTTATCAGAATTCATTGTCTTATAACAATCCATAATTACTCCCTTTTTACCATGTAAAATTCATTTAAAACCTGTACAATCCATTCACTGGGCAGTTTTGGAACATATCCTTGTTTTTCTGCAACCAAAAGAAGCTGTAATACAGTTGACAGCCCTATTGAAAACTCATGGTAGTTATCTTTTAAACCAAAAATAAGCGGTTCATCACAATTGGGACAATGGTTTTCTTCTACTTTGTTTTGATATATAGCACGATTTTCAAATGTTTCTTTTGGTTTTATATTCATTTTATTACTCCTATTCTGCTTTTATAATGTATTTTACTGCCTTATTTATTGGTCTTATTTCATTAGCAACAGGAATTCCTGCATTTTGAATATCAAACTTTATACTTGTTGCATTTGTCCAACCAAACTCATATTTAATTGCCCATGCTGTTTTATTAGGAACTGCACTAAAAACTCCTGTTGCTCCATCAGTATTTCCAAATCCATTAAGCATAACTGGTCCATTAATTACTCCTTCAGTTAAGTCTAGCATTGCATTTTGTTGTTCAATTCCTAATTTTTCACTATTTCCACCAAGTCCACGCAAAAAATATCCTTGATAGTTTGGTGTTTTGTTCATAAGAGCAAATAAATCTGGATATAAATCTTGATTGACTGCTTGTCCATTACATTCAAGCCAACCTTCTGGAATTTCATTTTTGGTCCATACAATAACAGTTCCGATTGGAACAGAATTATTTTTTGCTTCTACTTTAACTGGTTCTGGATTAAAACTTGTTGCATCTTTGATTGCATAAGCATTTTGGGGTGTTACGCTATATATATATATATATGAGCGACGCCCAAAAAAGTTTCTTTTTCATTTTATTACTCCTATTCTGCTTTTATGATGTATTTTACTGTTATTGCTGGTGGTTGAACTGTATTAGAACTTCCATAAATAGAATTAGATAATGAAGCATCAAACTGAACATTTACTCCAAAGCCAAAGCTTGCTATGTCTGCTGCAATATATCGACTTGTTTTTGTATTTTTAAATGCTCCTTCTGTAATAAGACCAGCCGAAAACCCATTGTTCCAACTGTCATAACTTCCTGTTATATTAGGAAGTCCTGCTTCTAGTTTTTCACCGACTATTCCGTTGTTTGTCCCTTGTAAAAATCTATTTCTATAATCAGGAACATTTTTCATTAACATAGAAAGTTCAGGAAACAAATCGTGATTAACAGCTTGCCCATTGCATTCTAACCAACCGTCTGGAATTTCATTTTTGGTCCATACTATTACTGTACCGATTGGAACAGAATTATTTTTTGCTTCTACTTTAACTGGTTGTGGGTCAAAGCTAGTAGCGTCAAGTATAGTAAAAGCTTGTGCTTTTCCACAAATGAAAAAAATATTAAGCAAAATTAAACATATTAATTTCATAAAAACCTCCTAAAATCTTTGTAAGAATTACTCCAAAGGTAAAAAATGGAACAAGAGCTATTTTGTTTTTCTTAATAAAATAACAAAAAACAAAAGCTGATAAAAATCCAATCATTATTGCAAGATATGTTTCATTAAAAGAGAGAAATGCTCCTATACAAGCACTAACAAGCACATCACCAAATCCAATACCTTCTTGTTTTTTTAAAAAACGAATTAGAAGATAAGGAATAAAAAGAATAAAAAAACCAAAAAGCATAGTATAACAAGCTGATATTATAGTATCATTATAAAAAAAGCCTAAACTTATACCAATGACTATTCCAAAAAGTGGAATAATATCATAAATTTTATGTTCTTTTAGATCTTGATAGGATAACCCAATCAAAATAATTAATAAGATTATAAAATTAATCATTTTTTCCTCGAAGATTTTTTATAACTCTTGACGCATAATATTTACCACGCATAGGGTTACGATGAACTGGAGTATGATAGCTTGCAATGGCTTTCCAATTAAAGCCATGTCGGAGTATTTCGTTTTTCAAAATAAATGCACCAATAATGATGTTATTTTTAGGTTCAATAGCTGTTTCAAGGGAAATATTATATTTTCTAAGCCACCATACATTAATTTGCATAATTCCAATATCAAAGCTTTTACGTTCGTTATAAGCTTTTTTTGCTATTTTTAGAGCTTCTTCTTTGTTTTTAGGAAAATATCCTTTTCCTTGCACATTTACTGCCCAAACGTGTAAATTTGTTTCAGTACGAGCAATAGCAATAAGAAGTTCTGGAGCAACGTTATAATGCTTGCTAGCAAACATAAAATCCTCAAGTTTTACTTGAGCTTTTGCTTGATATGGAGTTAAAACTATTAATAAAAAAGTAATAATTATGTAGTTCCGCATAGTGTAATAACTGTCATTTTATTGTAATTAGGGTCAGGATAAATCCATTCTTCTCTTTTATTTAAAACACGAAGATGGACTTGCCATTTTGTGTCATCAACATCAGTAGCCCATGTTTGAAACGAAGCTAAATGAACAGCTTCTTCTCCTGATGAAACAATGCTTGGGGAAGTAAAAATATAGGGTTTTGTGTTTGTTCCTGAAGGGCAAATAGGTTTTTCAATAAATTCACCATTGCTTGCAATGGTTGTATTTTTTATCATAATACTATTGCCTGTATCATTGATTGTAACAGCTTGACCTTGCCTACAAATATACATTCCTTCTTTTTCGTCATAAAATAATCTATTTTCATTTTTAACATCAGTACACACAAATTCATCAAAAGTATGAGAAGTTAATTGAATACTTCTAAGATTGTTTATATCGTGATCCGTCATGTCTAAATTTGTTTGCATGGCATTAAGTTCTGGTTCGCCAGGAACTGCTACTCGATATAAAAAATCTAGTCCTAAAGCACTACTGCCAAAAGTAGCAAGTGCTGCTAAATGTCCTGCACCTGGCGAAGGTATTCCAAATTTTTGAAGTTCTATTTTCCAAGAACCATAACTACCTATAATCATATTAGATGATTCATTAGGCAAATCGCCACTTGGAACAAATCCACCAGCACCACCTAATAAACTTGCTGTACTTGGAATTATGCTATTTATAAATTTTTTGTCATAATTTTTTCCATTACTTTCTGTAAGTGTAATTCCTTGTAATTCATTTTTTTTAGGCTGACGAATATAAGCTTTATATCCTTGTTGAAAAGTATTTTTTTCTGAAAAACCCTCTGGAAGTAGTTCATCTTTTTTTAAATCTTGAATAGTTATAGTAACACCTTTTGTGTTAGTTGTTGTTTCAAGAAGTTTTGCATGGTGAAGTTTAATATATTCGCCGACAGCAATATTTACAGTATTTAAATGGTTGCTTGCACCTTTTTTGCGAATATAAAGTAATCCCTCATTTATTTGATTGATAATAGTCGGTAACAATACAAATAAAATGATTAATCCAAGCATAACACTAGTTAAACCTTCAGCTTTACTTTTTCTCATTCTACAATCTCCACAATACTTACAAGATCACCTTCTTTTATAAAGTTTGGTAAAACCATTGGAGGTTTAGTATAGTGTGGGTAAAAAAGACCATTCTTTTTTTGACCCACACTATGAGAATAGAGTGTTTGCTTTTTTACTTGGTTAATTTCTTGTTGCGTTGCATTACCATAGATATATAAAATATTTTTCTCAATTTGAGCTTTCCATTTTTTGTTTATAAAACCAATAGGAAATTCAATATCTTTATCAGAAATTACTCCAGGAATAATTTTATCAAGTTTAAAAACATAATTGCGTACATTATCCCTATACATAAGAAAATTCATGGCTTGCACTTCCACTGTACTATTCTTTTCTTTTGGAAAAGAATAAAGAGATAGAAGCATTATACCTAAAGCTAAAAAAGCAAACATTCTCATACTAATTACCTAGATTCATATTTTAGAGTATTATTATTAGAATTTGTGCAGAGATTTATTGTCTCAACAGAAGATTTATCTTTAGATAATTTAGTATTATTTACAGTTATACTTTTCCAAGAGCTATTTTGATCACTTGTTAATTGAATGCATTCTTTATCAGGAATTTCAGTTACTTCTATAAAGAAACTAGATCCATCTCCACTTGGATAAAGATTAATTTCACCACCAAAAGGATTAATTATTTTTTTTCCTTTTCGTAAATCACTAGGAACAATTTGGGCTTCAAGAACAATATCATTTGTTAAATCTTCATAGCCTGTTTGTCCATTAAATAATGCATTAATTTCTGCATTTAAATGTAATAGACCTTCTTTTAGTGATATAACATCATTTTTTGATGATGTATCGTTATATAAATATACTAATCCTACAATAGCAATAATTCCAATTATTGCTCCTAAAGCCTGTGAACTTAAGCCCTCTAAAGCTGCTTTGCTTTTTCTAAATAAAAGTTTTTTCATAGTTATTTCTCCTTAAAATGCTTGCATAATTTGTGTATAAGCTAAGCCAATTGATATAAGTATTAAAGCTATAAACATTAAACAAATGTTTTGAAAAACTTTTGCATTTTCATTGAGTTTTTGCTCCCCATACTTGATCCAATCTTCAGAAATTTCATAAAGTTTTTGTTCAAATTCTGGTAAATTAGAGTAAGTATTTAAATCTCTTATAAGTTCTTCATCAGGAAATCCTGTTTCTGATAAAATAAGAGCTTCACCAAGATTTTTTCCAATAAAATTATCTAAAATAATTTGTACTCTACTACGAAGATATGGTGTGTTAATATCTGATTCTGCCATATCTTTTAGTATATCGTTTTGTTGTTTACCTGCTTTCATAAGACTAGAAAAAGTAAAAAGCCATGTTGAGCCTACTAACATTCTATAAATGGAATACGGCGGTATTTTATCTAAAAATGTTCTATATTTCCCTGTATAATTAGGAAAAGAAAAAAACATCATACTTATTGCAAAGGCGAAAAAAATACCAAACAATAATCCATAAATAGAGCTAATAAATATAGATACATAGTATAATATTTTAGCAAAACCTTGCCATTTACTTGGATCATTAACTTCTGTAAAAGCAGGAATTAACATAAAAGCAACAACTAAAAGCATAATAATAAGCAAGAAAAATAAAAATATTGGATATGTTAATGCTGATTTTAGTGAATTTTTAATATTATCCTTAGCTTCAATAATACGTTCAGCTAAGAGAAAACCTTCATCAAGTTTTCCATTACTTTCACAACTTTCAATCAAAAGCATTTCATCATATGGAATGTATTTTCCTAATGATTTTGATAATTTTTCTGCTTTACTATATTCATTGTAAGCATCTGAAAAGATAGAATATAATATATTATTTTTTTTATATTGTTCCCTCAAATTTTCAAATATAAGAATTAACGGAACATTGTATTTTAGTTGAGTTGCAATTCTTTTCCAAATCTTTTTGCGTAAGTGATTATTAAAAGAGAATGATATAAGAAGGTATTTTATCATGATATTACCTCAAAATCTAACGGTAAACCAAGTCTATCTTCCGTAATAAATGGATCAGCTCTTCCTTCTTTTACGTATTTTAGGGCGTGTTGCACATGGCTTATTCCTCCTTTTTCTTTTATCCAATATTCTTTTGCTTTTGTGATTTTGTTTTGTTTCAAATAATCAAGAAATGCTACGTCTGTTGTAATTACTTCAGCTGCAATTTGTTGTCCTTTTATCCCTTTATAATTGCAATATTCACAGCCTGACCCAATAACACGCACATTTTCATCTTCTGCTTTTAATGCTCTGTTGATTTTTTCAGCCATATTTGCATTGTAGCTATCAATCACATCATGCAATCTTTTACTGCAATGAGGGCATAGCATAGGAATAAGTCTTTGATATTCTAAGCCTGAAATAACACTAGGTTCACAAATATGTTTTATTGCGTTAGAAGAACCTTTTTCTTCTAAAATGGTAATCATACGTAAAATAATCCCAATAGCGTCGCTAGCGTGTAAAGTTCCCCATATCGCATGACCCGTCATAGCTCCATTAATTGCTGCTTTTGTTGCTTCAAGATAACGAATTTCCCCAATTAAAAGACAATCAACATCAGAACGCATTGCTCCTGCTATTGCGTCAGTATAGGCTATTCCACGATTTTCAACATTTTTTGTACTAACAGCGATTTGGTCTATCCCTTCTAAATGAAATTCAGGAGGATCTTCTACTGACATAAATGCTTTTTGAGGATTTTCAATTTTGATACTTTCTATAATATGTTTTAGTGCTGTTGATTTTCCGTGTCCTGTTGCTCCTGATAAAATATTTAATCCTGTTCTTGTGGTTAAATAACGAATACTTTCTATTTGGTTATTAAGAAAACCAAGTCTAGTTAAACGTTCTTCAAGTGATCCTGTTGCATTGGTGGCGTCATATAACAGACGCAAATACATACAAGAACCAATACCTTCAGGACTATCTTTTTTTTCTGTTGGTTCTGTATGTACCCGAACAGAATACATACCTTTAGGTAAAAAATTATCGTTAACAATTCTTCCTTCTTGTCTTTCACGATAAGAAAATTGGCTATCACCACTTTGAATCATTGAACCATATATTGCACGAATAACAGCCCTACAAAAATCTGCTTTATAGATTTTATGGTCTATAAGCATTCCATCTATTCGAAATCGAATAAGACCATGTGTACCCATGTCTTTGATATGGATATCACTTGCTTTTTCATTAAAAGCTGTTTGCAATAACTCTTTTACAAAATTTTGAATTTCATTCTTTACTTCAATTTTAGATAATGTTGAATGACTATACTTATCATGAAATTCTGCAGGACTATAAAATGCATATTCTTCGACAATTTTTCGTGATTTTAAATCATTCAATAATTCTAAGACAAGTGGATCATGTTTTATAGCTGATGAAATACATAATACATTATCAGAAATAGCTAGACTTGATTTCAATGTACTAGGTATTAAATTCAATGGTTCAAAATTTTGTTTTTGTTGATTAAAAAACATCATTATAACTCCAAAATTTTATTACCGATGGATACATGGTCACGAAAAATTTGTACTTTCAGCCCATTCCAGATTTGACCATGTGTAAGATTAACAAGTTTACCTTTATATTTTACTTTTGCTTTTAGTGTTTTATTATTGCTATAAATTGCAATAACTTTTGAAGTTCTTGTATCTTCATCTTTTATTTCACTATTTTTTTCTTTCGTTGCTCCTGGTACTTCTAGTTTTTCAATAAGTTGTTTTGCTGAAAGTTCATTAGTATTTTGAGGAATAATAGGAGCAACAGGCATAAGTAATTGATTCAACTTTTGACTTTGTTCTTGTATTTGTACCTGTAAACTCAAATCTTCTAACATACCTCTTTGTTGAGTAATTGATCCAAGTGTTGCATTGGAATTAGCATTTGCAATATTAATATTGCTTATGCATAAAAGGAAAGAAGTAAGGATTATTTTATGCTTTAACATATAAATCTCCTTTAATAGACCATTGTCCGTTGTTATATTCAATTTGTTTAACTGCTAAGCTTGGAATTGCATTCAATGCTTTAAATAACGATGAATTGAGAATTAGATTTGAAGGTACACTTTTCCATTCAAATTTTCCTTGTTTAAAAGGAGCAGTAATAGAAATTTTTAATTCTTCAAATTCTTTCACAGCACTTTTACTAAAAGATAATGATAAATTTGCTCCCATATTTTGGGTTATTTGATACAAAAGTTTAGAAACTTCTTCTTGTGTTAATAGTGCTGTATGTTCAATGGTATTTTGCGTATTTTTTATATTTGCTATTTCATGCCGTGAAAAAACTTCTTTTGGTTTGGTAAGTTCGCCATTAAAAGGCAAATCTACAAAACTTGCTTGGTTTTGATGTTTCCAATAAGAATTAACTTCTTTTGGAGTGCAAATTGCTTTTTCTAAAGCCCAACCATTCACATTAATAGGCAATGAAAAAAGAGCTGGTTTACAAACTGAATATATATCCAAAGGGAAATAATTTTGTTTCCACTCCATAGGAAAATATTTATGTGTATTTGCATAAATATTTTTAATTTTATTTTCTGTTGTTTGTTTTGAAAAAAGAGCAGCTTCTTTTAATTCTTGGATATTTTTAATATCTAAATATTTTATTACACCATAACTAGCACATATAAGAACTAAAGCAATTAACATAATATTTCTATTTTGTTTTGCTTTTTGTTTACTTTTATAAAGCGGTTTTATGGTATTAGAAAATTTAGAAGAAGTTATATTAGCTTTGATAAAAGTAATACTTTCATCAACAGTTTTAAAATAAATAGGATTAATAGGAATAGGTGAAAAATCTGTGATAGTTTTTATAGCGTCTTTTATTTCTTCTTGACTATTACAAACGGTATCTCCCATACCTAGAATTTTTCCATCATGCGTAGCAAAAATCCAAAAAAATTCATTATCTTCTATATCCTTTAGAGTAAAAACTCCAAGATATGAAGTCGTTATTTTTATTAGATTTGCTAAACTTTTAGCAGATAAAAACTTTTCATTTTTTTCTGTAAGAGCATAACCAAACTGTTCTTTGTTCCATGTAACCACGTCAAAGGTTTTGGTTTCTTTTGTTGGAAGTTGCTTTTTTGAAGTATATGTATACCAGTTCAACCCTAGAGCATACATTGTTTTATCAATTTTTATTAAACGAGCCATTATACATCAGCTCCTTCCACAGAAATTGTGATAATCAAAATTGATTTTTTATCATTGCCATTTTTCCCACCAAATAAAAAACCACCACGTGTTTTATTGGCTTTTATTTCTTGAGCATAGCCAGCTAAAACAAGAGTTTGTCCCATTTTCATACGCATTCTTTGCCTAAAAGAACGATTATTTGTTTGGGGTAAATCAACAGTAATATCTTTAGAAGAATAGCGTTGCATTTCTTCTAAAGAAGATAAATGAACATTATATTGTAAAATTACTTCTCTTTTTTCAAGAATATGAGGGGTAACAGTCATACTAAAACCAGTTGTAACTTCGCCTGGTTGAATATCTGTTGTTTGTCCGTATTCTGTTACAGAAGTTGACATACTTGCTAGATATGCATTTTTAGAAACAGCAAGAGCTGGAAGTGGTTGATTACTCATTACAATTCCGCTAGCACTCGTAAGCTGTGAAGCATTACCGTACTCACGCAATGCACTTAATGTAGCATTAGAGCCTTTAAGTTTGCCTGATACAATACTTGCAGTAATATTATTAGCTAAACTTGTGGTATTACCTGCTATAATACTTAGATCTGCATTTTCAAACAATGCTTTTAGATTAAAGCCAACTTCTGAATCATCATTTAAATCTAATGTCCAAACTTGAACATTAATTGCTACTTGTCGAGACATCTTTTTATTGATTTCACCAATATAAGCATCGACAAGTTTTATTTTATCCGCACTATCACGGATTGTAATTGTTCCCGCACCTTGATTAGCTGTCACTGTTCCTTTTGAAGACAATAACCCTTTTACATCCGTTACTATTTCTTTAAAAGTATCATATTGAAAACTTGTTTTTATTGTTTGAGCAGTATCAGCAGAGCTATCCCCATTTGATATAGTTTGTCCAATACCATTACTTGAAGCACTATTTTCTGATTTATTTTTATTGGTGAGTGTATTGGTATAACTATTTATTCCTGGTATAGCATAAATAGTATATGTCTTTGAAATAACTTTTGAAAAAGTTACGGTATTATCTGCAAATGTCCAACCATAACCTGTTACCGTTGAAATACTATCAAGCAATCCTTTTAGATTGCCGTCATAAAAAATTTTGTAGTTTTGCGTATCAAAACCATTTACTTGGAAGCTCATGCTCGGAAAAAGCATTTCAATGCTTTGAGCGATTTCTGTCATTGTACCTCTTTGAGATAATAAAGCTTTTTTATCAAAAAGAGGACTTCTTATGTCTAATTCCCTAATTTTTGATCCAAGATAAGGTTTATCAAAAATTTGCACTGTTTTTGATTTTGCTATGTTTTCATATTCATTAATTTGTTTATTAAAATTATGTGTTTGTACTGTTGTGCAAGCAGGTAAAAACATAATTATAATAAATAATAAGAAAATATTCCTCATAGTTTATTCCCCTATAACTTCAATAACTCTATTTGATTTGTAAATATTAATACGTAACCCATTATTTTTTTTAGGTAATGCATTGAATACTTGTTCTACTACATTAATAAAATCACCAGAAAAACTTGCTTCTGCATTTAAGTCTAGATCGTAATTTGCTTGCCAAATTACTTTCCATGATTCTTTTTTTGCCCATTCATCAAGTTGATTCATTAAAGAACCTTGTTTTAATATCCAATATGTTGGGGTAGTTTTTATTGGAGTAGCTAATAATGGACTTTTTTGTATTTCTGTAAGTGTTTCTTGTACTGCATTTGTTTGTTCTACGTTTGTTGGAGTTTCGGAAATAATTTCTTCTGATACTTTTGTTGTAGGAGCAGAAAATGGCGTATTTTCCCCTAATTTTCTTACAACACCAATATGATTTCCGTCAGATAATTCAAGTCTTAAATAGGCTCTATTTTTATCTAAAAAATCAAACGTATAACTCATTACGAGACCATCAGTATTGCCATTTATAGTAAAACCACTACGTATAAGAAAAACTTCAAGAGCTTCTGTAAATTTTTTATCTTTAGCAGGAATAAGAATAATATTAGGAAGTTCTTTTGAATATTTTTTGCTTAATTCTTGAGAAGCATTAAACGCAAAATATTCACTATCTATTGGATACTTCTTACTAACATTATCAAAACTAAATTCATGGGCAATGCCCGTAAAGGGCATTACCATAAACATAAAAAGGGCTAATAATATTCTCATATTATTTTCTCTTTGCTTTTATTGTTGTTGATTTTTTAGTTGGTTTATTATCAAAATTAGGTGTACCGTCATCTTTTGCCCAGTATTTGCCATCGCAATCACGATTGCTACAAGGAAACCAAATACCACCAGTTTTAGTAGGTCTTTCCACAAGCTTACTTCCACATTTTTTACAAGTGTAATCTGTCATTTTTCCTTTATTTTCAGAAGGTTTTTCAACTGGTTTTCCGTCAATATTATTATAGGTTGCATCACATTCTTTATTTGAACATGTAAAAAAGTCGTATGGTTTATTTTCCTTATTTTTACCTTGAAGGTGTACAAGGTTTGCACCACATTTTACACAAGTAAATTCTGTTATATTTTGTGTGCGTTCTATTGGTTTTCCATTAGAATTATTGAAAGAAGTGTTACAACTTTCACACACAAAAAAATCATAGGGTTTGCCAGTATTATCACTTGTGCCTTTTAGGTGTTTCAAAGGTTTGTTGCATTTTGGGCATGGTATTGCTGTTTTAGCTTGGTATGCGTCTATTTCTTCAGTAAGAATTTTATGTGTTTTACTTACTAAGTCTTGATAAGTGCTTTTATTTTCAGCAATATCATCAAGCTCTTGTTCCATATCCTTAGTAAAATCTAAGTCTATAAAACTAAAATTATCATATAAAGCGTCAAGAAGTTTTTCCCCTAATGCTGTTGCAGAAAGTTTGTTTTTATCATCTTCTCTAATATAATCTTTATCTAAAATATTAGACAAAATACTTGCATATGTAGCGGGTCTGCCTATACCTTTCTTTTCAAGCTCACGGATAAGAGTAGCTTGTGTATATCTACTTGGGGCTTTTGTTTGTTTTGTAGTTACGTTAGTTGTTTGAATGATAATGATACTACCAATCTTTAATTGTGGTATTGGATTGCTTTCTTCTATTTCTTCATCATCATTATAAATAACTTGCCAACCTTTATCCGTTAAAAGACTTCCTTTTGCTTCAAAAAGAACTTCTTTTGCTTCAATTAATCCTTTAAGTTTTGCTTGTTTTCTAAAATATACAGCGTCTTTTAAGACACAAGCTAAAGCACGCTCACGAATAAGTTTATAAAGTTGTTGTTCCTCTTCGTTAGCCTCTAAATCTTCAACAGTAATATCAGTAGGACGTATTGCTTCGTGGGCTTCTTGCGAACCGTCCTTACTTTTCCAAACCCTTCTTTCATCAGCAACAGGCAAATTATGCTCTAGTGCATAAGATTGTATTTCTGCATAAGCTTCATCAGAAAGATTAGGACTATCTGTTCGCATATAGGTAATAACACCAGCTTCATAAAGCCTTTGTGCTATTGCCATTGTATTTTTTGGTGTTAATTTTAATTTTTGGCTAGCAGCTTGTTGTAATGTGGAAGTTGTAAAAGGAGCAGGAGGAGCTTTTTTATTTTCGCTTTCTTCATACTCTAATACTTCTAATGAACGTATTTTTGCTATATTTTCTGCTACTGTTTTATCTAAAATATATTCTTGTCCTGGTTCTAAAAAATTATCTGTTTTCCAAGTAGCTTTCCAACCGTCTTGTACATTGTCTACTTCATCAAAAAGAGCTTCTACTCCATAATGTTGTGTTACCCTAAAAGAACGTATAGCTCTTTCTTTTTCAACTACAAGTCGAACAGCAGGACTTTGCACTCGTCCTGCACTTACTTGTTCACTTAGTGCATTACGCAAAGATGGAGTTGTAGAAAAGCCAACAAATCTATCAAGTACACGTCGTGCTTCTTGAGCTTTTACCAACGCCATATTAATAGTACGAGCATTATTGATACTATCTAAAACAGCTTGTTTTGTAATAGAAGTATATGTTACACGTTTATAATTTGACAAATTAAGCAATTCTTTTAAATGCCATGCAATAGCTTCTCCCTCACGGTCAGGGTCAGTAGCAAGATAAATAGTATCTGCTTGTTTTACAGCTTCTTGTAATTCTTTAACTACTTTTTCTTTTCCAGGAATAACAATATAGTTAGGCTCAAAATTATCAGTAATACCAAGTTCATTACTTGGTAAATCTCTTATATGCCCATAACTAGCTTTTATATTCCAACCACTGCCTAAGATTTCTTTTAATTTGTTAATTTTTCCTGGTGATTCAACGATTAATAAATTCATATATTCCCCCTATTTTTATCTTGTAAGTTGAGTTTTCTTGGTTTGTTGTTGTGCGACAGTTTGTGTTAATGATTTTGCAAAACCTAATTGCTTTCTTACTGCGTCTAAACCTTGTGATTGATGAAGATCATTAAAATCTGTTAGTTTTTGTTCTTTTTCTTTTGAGGTAAACATTGGAACACAAATTTTGCCATTCACAGCTTTTGCAGCTTCTTGAGCTTTTTCAAGACCTACATTTATATCTTTGTACTGGTCGTTATCAGCACAAATAATAATTTCACTTTTACATTTATTATAAATGGCTTGTGCTACTGGTTCTAAATTGCCAGCATCAAAGGCAATCGCTACTGGAAGTTTTGTTGCTTCATGCAAGCTTGCACCCGTAGCAAAACCTTCACAAAGAAGAACTTTTGAAAAATCTTTATGTTCTGTATTTAGAAATGTAAAATTACCTTTTTTCTCCATTCCTGAAAGAAATTGTTTTGTTCCGTCTTCGTTGATAAATTGTACACCACGAATTTCACCTTCAATATTTTGTAAAGGGATAACAAGTTGATTAAATGTATTTTGTTTAGCATTATAAGGTTGTATGCCTTTCTTTTCTATGTAAGGGTGATTTACTGTTTCATCTGCTTGAGAAAAAATTTTTTGTGCATTTTGGGCTGCAATATCGTAATCTTGTCGTCTTTTTTCTTCACGTTCTATTTTTTTTTGAGCTAATTCTGCTTGCTGTTGAGCTTTTTCTTCTGCTGTTAATTTGACTCCAGAAGCTATAAATTTAGATTTTTCACCTGTTACATAGTTTTGTGTCCAACCATTTGGAACACCATCTAAAAATCCACAATATGCACCATCTTTTCTTTGTGGTTTACCAATAAGTGGTACTCTATGAATTTGTCCGTCCATAATAGCATGGTCAACATCAAAGCCCATTGAACGTAAATGTTCGGTAAATTCAATTTCAGGGGAAATGGTTTCTTGTTTTCTTGGAGTAATAGTTTTTTCATCAATAACCCATTTAGAAAATTGTTCTAAATTAGTACCTGGTTCTACAAACCAAGATTTATTATCTTGATCCCATTTTGCTCCAAGTTTTTTTGCTTTTTCTTTTTCTGTATAAGGAACAGCAAGAAAAGTCTTTTTTTCTGCAATAGTATCAATAGATTGATTTTGTTCTTCTTTTGTCCACTTTGCAAAAGGTTCTAAATTTGTCCCTTCTAAAACATACCAAGAACCTTTATTTTTTGACCATTTTGCACCTAATGCTTTTGCTTCTTCCTTATCTTCATAAGGAATATCAAGCAAAATCATCTCTTTCCATTCTTTTGGGAATTCTTGTTTGTTTTTGGAAGGTTGATGATCTTGTTGTAAAGTAGCATTAGCCATTTCCCAAAGTTCACTTGAAATATTTTCCATGATGAAATGAAGATTTTGATCAACCAAATCAAGTTCATCTTTTGCTTGGTCAGATAGTTTTTCAAATTTTTCAAAATCAGGGTCAAACTCATTAAGTTTATATAAAAACTCAAAAGTCTTATTATTCATTCTTTTAATTTTCATGTTTTCCATGAAATAATCGGCAACAGTTGGATCCATTGATTCAGGAAGACGATTTAAAATTTCTTTTTTTAGCTTCTTTTCATCGAGAAGACGACTGTTTGGATTTCCATTGTTAGCATAAAAAGCTATACCAAAATCTTTAAATGTCTTTTTTGGTTCATCTGCAGAAATTAAAGGTTCTTCTTCAAGATCTGTTTCTTGTTGAATTTTTTGTTCAGAAATAATATTTTGTTCCTGTTCTAACTGTTTTTCAAGCGTATTTTCAAATTGCATAATATAATCCTTTATCTTTTCAGCGTCTTTCGCTGCATTCAAAATTTCAAAAGGATCTTTTTCAATAATATTAGCCCATTGTTCAGTAAAAATTTGTCCCTGTGGTTCGTAGTCAATACCAAGTTCTTTGGTTATCATATAGGTTGCAATTTCAGTTCTAAGCTTTTCGCGAGCAAATGCTTCTGTTCCAAAAGGAGCTGATGGACTATCCATACGATCTTCATGTCCTGCCCAACGGCAAAGCTCATGAATAGCAGCAGACCCATAATGAAGTTCGTCTTTATAAGCTTCTTTTTTGGGCATATAAATAGTGTCTTCTTTTGTACGATAAAACATTTTATCTTTTTGATTATTCACTATTTTTACTTCTGAATTTTCAAAAATACTTTGTACTTTTTCAAGAAGTTGTTCTTTATTTGGAGTTTTGTCTGGCATTTTTTCAATACCATCAAGTTGTTCAGCATTAAAAAGTTTTACTGTCCTAACTTTTGGCTGTTGCAAACGGACTTTTATTTCTTCACCGTTTTCATTTTTTTTGTTTTCAAAAAAGGAATAAAAAACAATTTCTGTTGATTTTTCACCCTTTTTTACTCGATAGCCTTCTTGACTTGCTTGGTCAAAAGTAAGCCAACGATTATCCTTGTAACCTTGTGCAGAAAGTAAAAGATTATTGACTGCTGTATATATCTTTCCCGTAATTGGATTATATGGCATACTTTTGCCGTCATTTTCATGTGAAACAAGCCAAGAACTTGTTCCACGCCGAATTTGTTCCGCTACTTGTTTAGATAATGATAAATGAAAAGGTGTACGCTCTTGTTTTGTTTGTTGGCTCATATTATAAATCCTCTTCATTAAGAGCTTTTTCTTCAAAAGCACCTAAAAAATCAGCAAGATCAGGTTCAAGAGCAATGCTAATGTTTTCATTGTTAGCTAATTGGCGAAATACTTCATTTCCTTTTACTGTAAGGATTTCTTCGTTGGTTAAATTCATTTTGTTTTCCATAGTAATTCTCCTAAAATTTTTTCATTATTGTTATTGTTGAAATGTCTACAAGCCCAAAGTATCGACTATCAAAGCTTCCTTCATGGCTTGTTAAAGCTAAACATTTATCTTTTGGAATAATACAATTATTTAGCAATGTTACTGTATTATTTCCGTATTTGTCTTTTTCTTTTATTTTACCCCATACACAAGCAATATTTTTCCCTTGTGGAGTTACACAAATTTGATTTTCAATAATTTCTACTTTGTCGCCTGCTAATCCTGCTACTAATTTCAATAACTTAGCATTATCGCTAATATATTGGTTTGCATGAACTTTTTTGGCTGTTTCTTTATCTAATTCAAAGGTTATAATATCGTTATATTGTAAGATATTTTGATTAATTGCTTGATAATAAAAGCCTTTTTCCATACTTGGAGTAAGATTAAATCCAAAATAATAAAATTTTGATACTCCAAATAAACAAGCAATGATAAAACTTGATACAATAAGAAATTTACGCCACATTTGCTTTTCCTTTATTCTGTAAATTAGTAAATTGAAGATTAGCTAATTGCGTAGGTTTAGGTTTTGCAAAGCAAATTGAATCAGATTTTTCTGGAGCTTTTATTTTTGCTCTTTGAATAAAAGTAGGGTCTTTGAAATATAAAATTTGTTTTCCATAAATAGTAGGGTTACCTGCTGTAAAAATAAGCATATCGCCACTTTCTATTACATTGCCATTTTTATCTTTTTTTGCTCCTGGTAATCTCATACATTCATCGGGAGTGAGAAGTGGTCTTGCTGTTTCAGCAATATTTACGGAACGCGTTCTTCCACCTTTTGAATAAGAATAGGAAGTCTTTTTTTCTACAACAGTTGTTTTTCCTGTCATTTCAGAAAGTAATTGAGCTGTTTCCACTTTGTTTGGAGCATAAGCAATACGAACATGGCAGTTTGCCATAAGAGCATTTTCTTTTCCGTAACAATCATTTAATTGCCCTAAATCTTGAACAATTAAATACATTTTTCCACCGTAACCAGCTATATAGGCAATAGCTTTTTCAATAATGGGAAGTTTGCCAATGCTTGTGAACTCATCAAACATTAATAACATTCTGTGCTTGTATCCTTGCACACTTTTCCCGTCTTTAAATTCCATTTCACGGCATATATAACGGATAATCATATCTGTCATAAGACGAATAAGTGGTTTTAACCTGTCAATTTCTGCAGGAGAAACAACAATATATAAATCAACTGGGTTATCATAATTCATCAAATCGTGTAACTTAAAATCACTATCTTTTATATTTTGTGAAATGATTGGATCACGGTATAACGCAAGATTGACAAGAGCTGATGAAACAACACCTTTTACTTCTTGATCGCCTTTATTTTCCATTTCTGTTGCAGAAGAAGCAATAAATCTATGTATTTCCTTGCCAATTTCTTTATTGAAATCCGTAAACATATCATCGAGATGAAGAGTATGATCCATTTTTCGCATTTCTCTAAATAACTCTTCCAAACTTTTGGGTTTTCCAGTAAGAGGACATTGCCCAGACAACATAAGAACTAAATCTTGTAATGTTGCTGTCCGTTCATCTGCTGAACTTGTTTTTATGCAAACAAGACAATGCAGCAATGCTCCTGATAAAAAGGCATAACCTGCTTTATTCCAGTAATCGGTTAAACCTTTACCGTCAGGGTCAACAAGCATAAGAGCAATATTTTGAACTTGTTTAATACAGCTGTAATCAGTTAAATCTATTTCTTCTAATGGATTGAATTTAGCTGTTACTCCAGTATTATCAGTAGGGTCAAATTTGATAACTTTATGCCCTAAACTTTGACGGTATCCTGATGTCAAAGCCCAGTTTTCACCTTTAATATCTAAAGTAATACTTGAACCTTCCCATGCTAAAAGTGTAGGAATAATTAATCCCACACCTTTACCACTTCGGGTAGGAGCAAAGGTTAAAATATGTTCTGGTCCGTTATGTTTTAGATAATACAAAGTGTTTTTATCTTGATAACCGCCAACATAAACACCTTTGCCACCAAAATAACCCATATTTTCAACTTCTTTTTTAGTTGCCCAACGTGCTGAACCATGTAATTTTTTATTCCCTTTTGGAAAATTTGCATAAAGAAGATAAAAAACTACAAGAAAATTAGGATACATAAACCAATTATAAAATATGTTTATGCTTTCATCGCCAGCAGGGTAAAATCTTGCTTGATAGTACCAATAAGGAGCTTTCCAAAAGGGATAAAATTGAACTCCAAAAAGTGAAATTGCTTCTTTTGGGAAATATTGCCCTAAAAATTGAGCTACTTGGTGCAGAGCAAAAATAAAAACAAGGAGAAAATATCCTAAAAAGAATAAATTCAATATATTTGACTTTTTCTCTTTTTGTTTTAGACCGTATTCTTCCATTATCTCCACCCCCTATAATGAGAGCTAAAAACTAAATCTTTAGTTAAAACAATGTTGAATTGATAACCTGGTTCTATTTCTAATGTTGGTTTGATATTAAGATATTTTTGTAAAAGACTTGACGCTGTTTGCCCTAATTGTTGGGCAAGGGAAGCATTTAATTGTGCATGTAAGCTATTATCATCACTATTATTGCTTGAATTTTGATCAACAGCATACGCTGTTCCTGCTGTAATTAAAGCCATAAGAGCAGATGTTCCGAAAATTCTAAAATAATGGTTATTAATTTTTTGGTTAAACCCACTATTTCCTGATAAATCTACACCTGGAATAGAGGGAATAGTCATAGCAGATCCATCTGGAAAAATAATTCTGTTCCAAGCAACTAAAATTCTTTGCTGACCCATAATTACACGGCTATCATATACTCCAAAGAGTTTAGAACCTTGAGGAATAAGAATATATTCTCCTGTTGCTGTATCAAAAACATTTTGTGAAACTTGGGCAATTACATTACCTGGCAAATCAGAATTAATTCCTGTTACCATTGCTGCGGGGATAACACTGCCAGTTTTTATTTCATATTTTTGACCTGCTGTCCTAACATGGGGGTTAATCCAGTTTGTATCAGGTTTAGAACGCTCAAAAAACTGTTCTTTATCAACATCACTTGCAACACTTGAATCGTACTCATTTTGTTGCATATTTGGCATATTAGGAAATTGAATTGTATCAGTTGTTGTATTAATGGCAGTTTGTTTGTTATTGTTTGAGTTATTAGTATTAGTTTGCTTATACGCCACAGAGGAAGAACGTAACGCTTCAAAGTATCTTTGATTACGAAGTTGAATAAATTTTTTCGTGTTTTCATCAGGTTCTGGCAAACGAACAATTTTTATTTCATCAAAAGACTTTTTTTCTTCTTTTGGTTTTTCTGGTTCTGGCTTAGGTTCTGGTTGTAATAAACCTGAACTTTTTGGTCTTGGTGCAAAATCAGAGCTTTCTTGCACTTTGATTTCTTGAACTTCTGATTTTTTCTCAATTTCTTTTTGTGGGTTATTTCCACTTTCAATTATTTGAAATAAAACGTATAAAATCAAACAAATAACAATAAAAGCAACAAGAACTAATATCTTTTTTGAACCAGCATTTATTGTAGGTTTCTTGCCAATTTCTAATTTATCAGGAGAATTACTCATAAGTATCCTCCTTCAAGCTAGATCTTGAAATAATTTCACCTTTCTTATTATAAATACTAGAAAAATTGTTTTTATCTTCAAAACGAATTTGAGTGTAAAAATTGTTTTCTTCAAGCGTATCAAAAGTATAGGATAAGCCCATACCTTTTTTAGAAATTTCAAATCCACGTTTACGCAAACCATTTTCTAAAAGAGTGGAAAAGCTATCTATGATTTCATCATTAATCACAATTTCCTTTTCATCTATTGGAGTAATAAAATTAAAACTTGTATGTCCTGGTGCATAAAGAGTTGCTATAAACAATGATAAGTCATTGATTATTGCTTGAGAAATAGCTTTTTCTTTAGGTGTTACGCCAATATATGATGTATTGCTGTGAAATTTTTGAGTTGAGCAAGCAGGTAAAAGCAACATCATTATCACGAGAACAAATTTCATTATTTTACCCTCACGATATTGATTTGCTCTTTATTTTTACCAACGCCAAGAACAAGAATTATTTCATCAAAAATACCGTCAGCTATCATGGCAGTTTTTTTTATTCTGTAATTTACAAGAACCATTTCACCACCTTTAGACACAAGCAAAATAGGCATTTCACTTGTATATGTACGCTTAGGTAATTTTATATATGTTTTTAAACTATCATCATAAACGCGTTCTGGTTTCCAGTCTGCTTTTCCTCGTACTTCATAATTAAAATTCAAATTTTCAAGATTTAGCGATTTATCCACTTCATCAGATTTGAATGTATTAAAATGGTCTTTTTTTATTTCTTGTTTTTTTACTTGATTTTGGTATGCAACAATTTCATTTGCATAAACAAAGCCCACGTAAGGCGTAAAGCTATCTTCAGTAGAAACAAGTCGAAGGTGATAAACTCGTCTATCTGTTGTAATAACGGCATTAGTTTCTATTCCGCTATCATGGGGTTTTATAATAATATGTTCTTTTCCATTAGAAGTAGTTGTAACAACTTCCCAACGAGCAGTATCACCTAAATTGATAGAATTTATCATTTCACCAGCTTGTAATTCCACATCACAAATTTGCATGGGAGTAGCTAAAATTGTAGGCATACTAGCACCATACATATAAACAAGTTTTCCATTTGAACTGATAAAAGGAGCATTATCTCTTGTTATCCATTTTTTGGATAATTCTAATGCTTTTTTCTCTTTTGGTTGCAAAGGAATTGGGTTGTAATTCATGGAAAAACCAGGAACTTTTAGCTGATTGAGTAAGTCTTGATTTGCTTCCATTCCAAAACTTTTTGTTGGAATTTGGGTTGCAAAGATAGACAAAGATAATGCCACAATTATCTTTTTCATAGTATAACCTCTTGAAATTTATATTAAAATAATTTTATTGCGTTTATATTTATTTTTTATATTTTTTCCTATTATAATTTTTGTAAGAAGAGATAATTATATTTTGCATTACAATAAATAGTTATTCAAAAAACATTTTATATAAAACCAATATAAACATAATAATTGTTATAATGATCATAATTAATTCATCGTTATAAAATTTCATTTCTTATCCTCTTGAAATTTATATTAAAATAATTTTGTTGCGTTTATATGAGTTATAAAAACTCCTGTGGGATTATATAAAACCATTTGTTCATTCTTAGGATTTGAAATTTGAATAGAAATTGTTGCTTCATAACGAAAGCTATCTATTAGTTTTCCTGTATGGCTTCTAATTAGTTCTGTCCATTCAACTTTATAACTATCTTGCGTAATGGATAATGGAAGGGATTTTAACTCCACAGTAATAAGGTTTTCTTTACCTCTTTCATAAGGATTATTGAGTTTATACCAGTCATTAAAGTATCCTTTTGCTGAACCAGTAGTAAAAAAACTTAAGCGTTTTATCATCTTTTTTTGTAATTCAACATCAGCTGTAACAGTTCGCCAATCATTGATAACCATTGCTATTACTGAAGGTATTACATTTTGCATAGATGCTCTTTGCATTTCATCAACAGGAGCAATAGCTTTTGCTCGTCCTAATTTATCAACTTCCACTATGTATGGAATAATCTTATTTTGTGATGCTAAGTAAATAGAACCAGTTACTCCAATAATAGCAAAAACTGTCATCAAAATTGCAAAAAAACGCCAACCGTCCCTTTGTTTGATATAACTTCCATATCTTTCAAACCATTCTTCACGTCCATTTAAGTATGGATTTGTAATTTCTTTGACTTTTATATTTTTATCTTTTTTACTAAAAAATCCCATATTATCCCCCTCTATTGATGTTTCTTAATGCTTTTAATTGGTTGTAATTATTCTTTAATTCTTGACCTATGGTAGATCTATTCATATTTGCTTGTTGTCTTGCTCCATTCCAAGCTTTAAAACCTGCAACTGTTTTTCCTATTTTTCCCATACTATTCCATGCTGCACCTGCACTTTCTTTGGCTATATTTTTTGCTCGAATTGCTTGATGTGTTGCTTTTATAGGAGCTCCTGCCATTTTACCAAGAGCAATAGCACCTGCTGCACCTGCTGTTACGATATTTGAAAGAGTATTAACTGATTGGAGTAAACCTGCTCCTGATCCACCATGAGCTGATGAAATAAGACTTGCGATTGTTTCAGGTAAGGTTGAAATAATAGTTAAAATTACTATTGATACTCCAATAAGAATGAAACTATTTTTTAATAAACCAGTTTCAGTGAATTTAAAATTAACAAAAATTTCAAAAGTAATTCCACAAATTAATGTGATTGTGAATAATTTAAATCCAACTGAAAGAACATACTTCATCGCATTAATAGCAAACTCTCTGAACATTTGACTTGCCCCAAAGGGAATAAGTAAAATAGCAGCAGTTAAACCTATAAGAACTTCGCACTTTACAACAATAACTCTAGCTGTAATTATTGCAAAAATAATCATAATAATACCTGAACATAGGTACATCATCATTCCAACTAAAAAACTTGCCTGTTCAATAGCTTCTTCAATTATTTCATAAATTTTTATACCTATTAAAAACGGATTATCATCTCTATAACCACTACCAATTAATGAAGTAGCTTTATTAGAAAGTCCATTAACAATCGCTTGTGTCCATTCTTGATAATTATTTATAATAGCCAAAAAGAAGATACCTGCTAATAAAATCCATACTATATTTCTAAGTATATCTTGCAAAGACATTTCTTGAATAACAGCTTTTGTCCCTGTCCAAAGAAATTCAAATAATAAAATTAATGCAAAGAGTTGTGTTGCAAAAGATAAAAGTCTTTCGTACCAAATATCTGTACTTTCCTTGATTTTTTCAACAATATCTAATACACTATTTACAGAAACTTCTTCTGCAAAAGCATTATTTGCAAAAATAAAAATAGAAAGGAAAATACAAAAAATGAAAAAACTTATTACTTTTTTATTAACAATCATTTTTATTACCTCAATTACAGCTTGTGAATCTCCAGATAAATTATATGGTTATTATAAAGATATAAATGAAAAACGAGACTCATTTGGATATATCAAATCACTAACTATTTCAGAAAAAGAAATATATTCAAAAAGTTGGGATTTTGGTGTTCGTAAAATAAATAAAATACATAAAGATAATGATTGTTGGATAATTGAATGTAAACATAATTTGTTATTACCAAATGAAAAAGAAATAATTAAACTTAAAATTATTGATGATAATACAATAGAACATATTATAAATGAAAAATCTGCTAAAAAATATATAAGAATTAGTGAAGATGAATATAAAAACATTTTAAATACTCCAGAAGTAAAACCGTTTCCTAAACTTTTTTAATATAGACTTGGGAAATCTTTTAATGGTGGATCTTTATATATATCTGTAATTCTTTTATCAACTTCATCACTCAACTGTTTCTCTTTCTCGTCACGCACTTGCGTGGCGAGATTAGATTGAACAGTGGTTGCAATAAGTTCCCGTAATTGTCTTGTTTCTTTAATTTGTTCTTGAGCAAGTTTATTTGCAGCCATTAAAATTCCATTTCTTCCATCACTTTCCATTAAAGCATTAATATGTGCTTCTAATTGACCACTATCTTCAAGTTCTTTTAATTGTGAACCTGAAAGTTGAAAGGTCGCTTTTGTTGCTTCGTCAATTCTTTCATTCATAATTTTCATATTTGCTCGTATTGTTATATTTCTTTCACTTACAAGCTCATTAGGAAAATTAGCAATTCTATTTAGTTCTTCTTGTGTTTTATACTTTTCATCAAATATTTTTTCTAAACCCATAATGTCAGATTTTATGGTGTTTATAGAGTTAGTTATTTGTGCTAAGCGTGTTAATTCGTTATAACCTTCGCGTACAAGGTTTCGAGGTAATGCAGTAGTATTGTGGATCATGTCCGTTATCATTTCCACATTTTGTTGCACGTTTTTGAGTTGATGTGCAGTCTGTTGCACAGACTCACCATAATCAAGATATAATTGCTTAAGTTGTTCTAAATTTGTAACCCTTTCAAGTGCTTGCATAAACCTGTCAGAACAATTTACACAATACATTGTAAAAGCATTACCTTCATTAACTCCAATAAAAAAACTACATAATGCTATTAATAAAAATTTCTTGGTCATGGCTTTTCCTTTTATTTGTAATAGTTGCCTGATTGACATTCTTTTAATGTGTTATTCAAAATCTTCGTTAAAATTATAGAAGGAACAGTTACAAAGTATTTTTGTGAAAATTCCGTGTCAGAAAACAATATATGAGAGATAAACCTCTTAGCTGTCAGAGGTGAAAGCTCAATTTGATGACGATAATCAATTTTGTTCATTTCTCCGTCATAAATAGTCTCTGTACTAATTTTTTTAATATTGTCTTTCTCTGTTATATCCAGGTGTATTATAAATCCACCTTGAGACGACCTAAATTCATCTAATATAATAATTTGACCTTTATTATTTTTAAATTCATTAATTCTCGAGGAATATATATAAAGACACCGAGAACCAGACATAGGCTGACAGTATGAATATAACGTATTTAATAGTTTTGTATAACTTTGATTATTTTTCATAATACACCTTGTTTTACTTTTTTTTATTTTTGCATATAATATATTGAAAATAATTAAATTTTTACAAAGGAGCTTATATGGCTAAATTTGAAACTGTTTATTGCCAAGAACTTCAAACTGAAATTTCTACCGAAGATTATATTACTTACACAAAAGACCATACTGAACCTCTTACATTATTATGCCCCGATGAAGATTGCAGACATGAATGCCCTGAAACTCGCATGAAAGCATGTGCTTGCCCACATACTCCAAATGAAACTTATAAAGTTTCTCCTTATTTTGCCATATGTCCAAACCATAAACATAGTGAAAACTGCAATTATACAATTGTTTCTCAAAATGTTGAGGAAGTAATCGCCAATCAAAGACAAATAAGAGCCAACCTTCAAGCAAATAACCAACCAATTTACAATATTGTTCAAGAGGTTTCTCATGATAGTTCTCATTTTGCTTATGACGAAATAGTTTTTAATCCTCAAATTCCAGATTATCATTCTGAAATAAAACAACAAATAAAAGCTAATAACTGTACTTCAAAAACAGAAATACAAAGATATTGTTATACTACTCCTAGAAGAACAAACTCTCTTGCAAAAATTATTGATAAAGCAAAAGAATTAGCTGACCATAACGACTTAGATAGAGTTTTTATAACGGTACCTCCTGACAAACGTTGTACGTATAACGAGTTATTTTTTGATATGAATGAATCAAAAAAATTAGATGACACACTTCATATTTTTTGGAAAAAAGCAATTGTGTATAAATTTGATGATACATTTTATATCTCTTGTTATCCTGTCGATTATAATGGAATTTGTCTTCCAATAATTATTACTGTTGACCCAAACACAAATACTCGTAATTTTATGAATGATATTAGAACTCGCTATGATGATAGAAAATTATATCAAAAAAACGGAACATCCTATTATATTTATATAGTTGGAACTCCAACGTTAGGAACTATTCCTACAGAACTATCCAATAAACTTAATTATTTAAAAAAATATGGTAAATCATGTATAACATTTACTCCGTTTGCTCCCAATTGCATGGTTATTAGAGATTTTGAGATAAAACAAAAAGATGAAAATAATTGAGCTATAAAGTCTCTTATTAAATTGACAGAAAGAGATATATTATAAAAATGTATGCACTTATAACGGCTACCTTTATAATATGTTCTTTCTTTCATATTCAAAAAAGAACTTTTTTTATCAAATAAAATTGTAAAATAAATTTTTTCATTACACGCTGTTATTTCAATAATCATTTTAGCATTTTTGTTTGCATAGTCCTTTGTGTGAGGAACATAAACAAAGAGTGAACCCAAATTATTAGTTTTTACTTTTATGATTTCAATAAGGGTATCTACTTCAGATAATTTCTTTTCTATAATTTTTTTGACTTCATCATCAGAACAATAAAACCATGACATAATCGTTTTCTCCTATTTTATCGGGTGAAGAAAATAAAAATTATTGGAACTAAAAGAATTCAAAAGCTCAGGGGCAAGGCTTGTATAAAAATGTTCTGTAAATTCTTCATCAAAGAAAATTATCTTTATAAAATCTCTGACATTGTTTCTTATTAAATTATTCTTGATATAATGAATATTACCAATTTCTATTATATCTTTATTAAAAACTTCATTAGACGAACAAACAAGAACAAATTCAAATATTAAAACATGCTTTTTATCACAAATCTTTATAAAGATTTTTGTTTGAGTTGCTAGTTCTTTTTCATATACATACAGTTCTTCATAGTCTTTTATATCAGGAAGATATTCTTTTACATATCTCATTGGATGATAGAGCAGAGAGTCATTTTCATTTTCGGGTACATAAACAGAAATGACTGGATTTTCCAAATTATAGCTTTGGATAAATTGTTTAAATTGTGCAATAAATTTTTGAAGACTGAAATTATCTGCTCGAACAGCTAGTTTGCCTGTAAATTTACATTGTACAGAGCAGTTATGTTCTGCTTCGCAAATTAGTTTTTCACTTGCAGGATATACACACAAATCAGCTCCCAATTTTTCTGGAAGATGGTCGCTAAATTTAATGCACTCTTGCTGATCAAGAACATGTTCTTGAAGTCCTGAATCAATTATTAAACCTACAAGAGCTTCGTCGAGTTGATACCCAAAACTTTTTACAATGTGGTTATTGGCATCACAAATTATATAGCAACCTAAGCGGTCTTCTTTAAAAGCTTGTTCAATTGTGTCAACTCGTTGATTTTGGTCAAATGCACCCCAAACATAAATATCTTTCCATTTAAAACCTGTTTCTTTACACATAACTATCTTACCCTTTCAGCCTGTTATTATTAAAGTAAATCCTGATACTAATACTCCTACTTTTATATCTGCAATTAAAGATTGTCATAAAAATTGGAAAACTTATTGTGAACAGAATAAAAACTTTTATATTTATATATTTGGAACTCCAACTATCAGTAATACCCCAACTGAATTATCTGAAAAATATACTCATTTTAAAAATGATGATAATTCATGTATAACATTCATTCCTTTTGCTCCTAACTGCATGGTTATCAGAGATTTTGCCATAAAATGATTATCCATCATTATTTTTTTAACAAAATCTTTTATTAGTTTAACCTCAAGGAATATATTATAAAAATACATAAAACTGTAACATGTACTTTTGTAATATGTTCTTTCTCGTATATTACAAAATGAATTTTGTTTACTTGGTAAAATTTTAAAATAATCTCTTGTATCATGGCTTACTATTTCAAGGATAATATCAGAAAAATAATAATATTCAGGAGGAGGGACATGAACAAAAAGAGAACCGTATGAGTTTGCTTTTACTTTTATAATTTCGACAAGGGTATCAACATCAGATAATTTTCTTTCTAAAATTTTTCTGACTTCATCATCCGAACAATAAAACCATGACATAATCGTTCTCTCCTATTTTACTGGGTGAAGAAAATAAAAATTATCAGAGCTGAAAGAATTCAGGAGTTCAGGAGCTAGACTTGTATAATAATGTTTTGAAAATTCTTCACTGAAGAAGATTTCATTAATAAAATCTAACGCTTCATACCTTATTAAATTATTTTTAATATAATGGACATTATCAAGTTCTAATACTTCGCTATTAAAAAGATTATTTCCAGAAGAGCATACAAGAACAAACTCAAATAATAGAACATGTTTTTTATCAGTAAGTTTGATAAAAATTTTTGTTTGAGTTGCGAGTTCTTTTTCAAGAGCATACAATTCTTCTTGGTCTTTTATAAAAGGAAGATATTCTTTTACATATCTCATAGGATAATAAAGTTTAGGGTCTTTCTCATTTTCAGGAACATAAACAGAAATAATAGGATATTTTAAATTATAACTTTGAATAACTTGCTTAAATCGTGCAATAAATCTTTGAAGACTAGAATTATCAAGTCGTTCAGCCATTTTTCCTGTAAACTTACATTGAACGGAACAATAATGTTCTACTTCGCTAATTAGTTGTTCACTCGCAGGATATACACACAAATCTGCTCCCAATTTTTCAGGAAGATAGGCACTAAATTTAATGCACTCTTGCTGATCAAGAATATGTTCTTGAAGTCCTGAATCAATTATTAAACCTACAAGAGCTTCTTCGAGTGAATAACCATAACCAGTCGCAAAATAATCATCTGTATCACAAATTACATAACAACCCAAATCACCTTGTTTTAAGGCTTGTTCGATTGTATTAACACGCTGAGCTTGGTTATTTTCACCCCAAATATAAATATCTTTCCATTTAAAACCTGTTTCTTTACACATAACTATCTTACCCTTTCAGCAATCCATCTATCTTGCCAATTATTGTTATCTTCTGCTCTAAGTTCTTTTATGCGTGCAATGCTTTCTTTATCGCTTGCACCTACAAAAGCGAGTGTCTTTTTTTCTAAAGCTAACTGAACTAATCTACGACCATAACTATTTATAATGTAATAATCTTTTTTAGGTAATGCGTATCTTGATAGTGTTTCTATTTCACGATCGTTAAGACCAATATCTTTATAAAGTTTGTATTGTTCTTCTTGTATTGCGTTTGCGTTAGGTAATAAAATTTTGGTTGGGCAAGACTCAACTAAAACGTCCATAATGCCTGAATTTTTTATATCTGATAAACTTTGTGTTGCTAAAAATACTGCACAATTTGCTTTACGAAGAACTTTAAGCCATCCTCTTATTTTAGCTCTAAATACTGGGTGTCCAAGCATGATCCATGCTTCATCAAGAACAAGTAAAGAGGGTTGTCCTTTCAAAGATTTTTCTATTCTATGAAAAATATACGTCAGAATAGGAATAAGAATTTTATCTCCCATATTCATTATTTCTTCCATTTCAAAAACAATAAAAGAAGATAAGCCTAATGTATCACTATCTGAATCAATCAAGTTTTTATAAACACCATTTCTTGAGTATGGATTAAGAGCTTCTTTTATCTCAATATCTTGCACTAAAAAGATAAAGTTAGTAATTGAACGCATATTTTTAGGTTGCGTAGCAAGATTTTCCATTGCATTGTGTATTTCATTTTTTGCTTTTGGAGTAAGTTTATAACTTTGTAATTCTAAAAGCATAGCTATCCATTCTTCACAAAAAGCCATTTCGGCAGGACTTTCATCAATATTTTGTAAAGGACAAAAGCAAAGCTCTTCATTTACGCCTATTTCATAATGAGAGCCGTTTGCTCCATAGCAAAGAGGAAGTAATGAGTTACCTTTATCAAAAGCAAAAATCTGTGCATTTTTATATCCTCTAAATTGAGCAACAAGTAATGCAATAAATGTTGATTTACCTGCACCAGTCGGACCGAGCATAAGTGTATGCCCAATATCACCATTGTGAATGTTAAACCAAAATGGTGTGGTATTATCTGTTGTAAATACAGCTAACGGTCTAGATCCTTGAGGGTAAAATGGACAAGGATTATACATTTCACCGACATAAACAGTTGATAAAGGTAATAAGTCAGCTAAATTATTTGTTTTTATCAATGGTCTACGCAAATTAGCGTAAGTATTGCCTGGTAATGAACCAAGATATGCTTCAATCGCATTGATTGTTTCAAATCGGCAAGTAAAACCTAAATTTTGTAATACACGTCTAATTTCTCTTGCTTTTTCTTCTAAAGAATTTTCTTCTTCATCTAAAATGATGATTGTAGACGTCATATAACCAACGGAAATATCATTGGATTGCACTTCCAATTTTACTTCTTCAGCGTCAGTTTTCATTATTATAGCGTCTTGGTTAATTTTTGGGTTAGGGTTATTAAATATTTTGTCGAAAAAACCAAGAACACTACTATTCCAACTTTTCACATATTTTTCTGTTTCTTTGACAGCGTCAAAGTTATCTAAACACAAAAAACGTGTATTAAATCGAAATTCAAAAGGAAGTGTATCAAAAATAGATAGCATACAAGGAAAACTTTCTTGTGGAAATCCGTCAATACTAATTGTTCTAATAAATTTATTTCCTATTTTGGGAGCAAATCCACCAATAAAATCTTCATTTCCTAAAATACTATCCAAATACATGGGTATTTTAGGAACTTGTATACATTGAAATTCACCAGTTATGCATTGATTTATATGTGTAAATAAATCGCTTTGGGTAATGGAAAAATCAGGTTCAAGTTCTAATTCATATTCTTTTAATCTGTTTATATAAAGAACACTAGAAATCTTATCTTCAAAGTTTTCCAATGTACTTTTGAAAAAAGTTAAACCATTACTTAAAATATTTTTTTCTCCTATAATTCCAGTAGGTTTATAGGTAATGGAAATAATATTTCTTGTTTTAAAGCAAACATCTGATCCAAAAAACTCACGTCTTTCATCATCAATCATTTGTGTGATTTTATCAGGGAAGAAACAAAGCTCTCTTGCTGGATATGCTTTTTTAAAACTTCTTATTGAATCAACATGAATACAAAATCCTGTTCCAAGTAATTTTACTCCATCGTTAATTATAGAAACAAGATTTTCTAATTCTTCCATTGTTGAGCTGTCAGTATCTTTCCCTGTATATTCATATGCAACAAGAAAAGACCCATCTTTTTGCAAAATAATCCCATTATCGACTAATCCTGCATACGTTAGAAGGTCGGAAAAACCTCTTGCTTTTGAACGAAAATCTTGTAATTTTATCATTAAAATTTACTCCAAAGAATTAATATACAAAAAATGCAATAAACCATGCTAAAGCAAAAAATAATGCTAAAAAAATAGATATAAAATTTGGTATCATATTTATTTTGCTTTATATCCATTCCCGTTTCTCCAAATAGAAGTTTTAGCTAAATAAAACTTCTGATAGCCTAAATATCTTTGGTAAACTTTGAAATAAATAGGATCTATTTTAGCTAATCTTCGTAAAAAAAATACTCCGATAAACCATATAATAGATGTAAAAAATATATTGAGTATATTTGTGTTAGCAAAAACAACAGAACCACAAAGAATTGCAAGAGAACCTACAAGCTCAGGCTCTGCTCCCATAATAAAGTTTTGTCTTACAAGAGCTTTAGAAATTATTCTCATAAGATTGTTGCTCCTGAAAATCCAAAAAAGTTAGAAACAAAGCTTGACGCTGCTAACACTACTGAAAGAGCAAGAACAATTTTAAAAATTTTTACTACATAGTCTTCTAAGTTTTCACGAGCAAAAACAAGCCCAGCACCTGAAATTATAAATCCTAGCATACCAATTACTTTTATCCACGGACCGCCTAATAAATTAGCAAACTTTTCTAAAGGTTCGGTAAATTCACTTACACTACCACTTGCTAGTGCAATATCAGGTAACGCACTTGCTACTGCTATAATTAAAAGAGTTTTTATTATTTTTAGTTTCATTAATTTATCTCATATAATGTATTTGTTTCATAATTTTGTGTTGTTGGATTATATTTTTTTACTTCAATAATTTTAGTAAGTTTCCTTGTATTTTCTTTTGTTTTTTCCATAAAAATAACTAAATCAATAGCTCGACCAATGAGTTTGGGTTTTGATCCATTTCCTGCTTCTTCTACAAGTTCCTCAAGTCGCATAAGAGCTTCTTCTGCACTATTAGCGTGTAATGTTCCTATTCCGCCTGGATGTCCTGTATTCCATGCTTTTAAAAGCTCTAATGCTGCTTTATCACGAACTTCACCTACAATTATTCTTTTAGGGGCATAACGCATACAAACTTTGGTAAGGCTTTGCATGGTTATATTTGCAATATCGTTTGTTTTAAAGAATACAGTGTTTTCACTGGCACTTTGCAACTCTGGAGTATCTTCCAAAATCAAAAGTCTATCTTTTGGGCAAAGCTCTGAAAGAACATCAATAACAGCATTAACAAATGTTGTTTTGCCTGATGAAGTACCACCACAAACAACAATATTTTTTCTTTCAAGTATTGCTTGATTGATAATTTTCACAACATCTAAGTTAATAATTCCCTTAGAAAGATATTCATCTAATGGAATAATTTTATTTGCTTTTTTTCTGATTGAAAAACTTGGTTTATCCACAATCGGAGGATATGTACCCTCAAAACGTGATCCGTCTAAAGGGAAGTTTCCTTCTACTATTGGAGTTGTTGCATTTACAACGTTTCCCAATGAATCAGCAACAAGACTAATAATAACTTTTGCACTTGCTTCGGAAATAGTTCCAATATGCTCTTGGTCTTTACCATATTCTTCAATCCATAATTTACCATCAGGATTAAGCATAATTTCAACAATATTAGGATTAGCTAATGCATTGAGAATTTGTTCCCCACAAGCATATTTAAGTTGTTCTAATAATTTATTATCCATACTAAAATTTCCAAAGATAAATAGTTGTTAATGTAATAGCTAATGCTACAATAAGAACGTATTGAACAATAATAGTTAGTTGCTTGTTATCTCCTTGCTTATTATCCCCAGTATGAGTTACTTTTACATCAATTCCTTTTGTTGCTTTTTCTTCAAACTCTACAATAAAAGCTTTTAAAACTTCTTGGTAAACTTCTTTTAATCCTTCTTTGTAATCTTCTTGCAACTTTTGTTGCTCAAATAAAAAAGCATTTAAAATTGGTACGATTAACATAATAGGATCATCTTTAGGAACACTTACACTACATTTTTGATTGATAATGTTTTGAACTTCTTCAATCGATAATCCGAAACCATCAGGCAAATGATATTCTTTTTCCTTTGACTTTTCTTTTTTTTCTTCTGTGTTAGGCTCTTGTAAATCGTTAATTACTTCCATTTAAAGCTCCAAAACTAAAAAATATAAGCATTATCAATTCTGTTCTTCATATCAGCCCAATATTTTCTTAATCGAGATTTTACTGCGATGGGGTTGCTACCATTTATGCCAGATTGAAAACTTTGTTTTTTGGCAAACAACATTTCTAAGTCTTTGCCGATTAAATCTTTGTTACCAATAGGCAGTTCGATTACAGATTTTATTTTATCTCCAAAGTCACGATAAACATTTAAATCATAAAATGTAGGCGAATTATCTGTACCAATTTTGCCGAAATACGGATTAAGCCATGCGATGATATTACTGTTTGGGAAGTTTTTAGCTAAAGAAGCAAGCCCTGTTAATGTATCAAACAAAGCTTGACCGCCAGTAATAATAGTATGTAAATAAACTGTGTGTTTTTGTTCTAGTTCTTCAAGCATATTATTATCACGAATATATGCACCAAGAGCAAGAAAAGAACTTGCACCATTATCAATAATGATATGGGTATTTTCATCAGAATTTTCATAAAGTTCTTCATATAGTAAATCAAATTTACGAGAATCAATATTATTGCCGTCATCTTGTAAAATGTTTATTGAGGTAATATTCTGAAACTCTTTATATGAAGATAAAGTTTTATTTACGGGATCAGTATCATATCCCAAAACATTATATCCTTCTTCCATGAAATGTTGAAAAATCATGGAAGCGACCATACTTTTGCCGACACCACCTTTTCCTTGCAATATAAAATGAATTGTTGCCATTATCAGTTATTCTCCTTTTTTTCGTTTTGCTGTGAATTACCCACAGGGTCATAATTTTCCATCATAAAAGTATCATTTTTTTCTTTAAGTTCTGTATGATGTTTTTTAGCTTGTTCTGTTTGCTGTTTGTTTTTCTGGGGTTGTTCAGTGGTTACTTTTTTTTGTTTAGCTTGAGTTTTTTGTTTTTCATTAATTTCATGTTTTCCTTTACAGTTATTGCTGAAACCTAAAAATATTGTCTTATATCTGGATAAACTTTTATATGAACAGGTTACTTTTTTTTGATTAACTAATTCATTATAAATAGATTTAAAGGTACGACCTTTCTCTAATTCATTTTTGATGAACTCCAAATTAGCAAGAAATTGTACCCTACCAAATGAGCCATTGTAGTTATATTTTTTATTTTCTGTCATTTTACCTCACTCTTTCATTAAATCAGGCTTTTTAGACAGCTTGATTTTTTATGTTTTGTAAAAATTCTAACGGAGTAATAGTTAGATTTTTTTGAATAACTCCAAAAGAAAAACCTTCTTTTATGAGTTGGAAAAACTTAGCTTTTGCTTGAAACCTTCTTATTGAAATGTCTGTTTTAAAATTCTTTTTAAATTCATTCCATTGTACTTCTAAGTCGTCATCAATATTATTATTTTTCTCTTTTTTTATTATCATTTTCTCCTTTTCCCATATTTCTGTTGCTTTTTTTTCATCTATTACATGAGTATCCATTTGTTTTGGTTCAAAATATTCTAATGGAACTTCTTTCCATTTTTCATTCAGGAGAAAGTTGGCAAATTGTGGAATAAATCTTCCATTTTCTTTATTCCATTGAAATGTATTTTTAAAATATTCAATAACTTTTTTGAAATAATCTAATGTGGGCAATAATCCTTTTTTTTGAAGACGTTTGCATATAATTAAGGCTCTATATTTATTGGTTTTATTGGGGTAAATTTCAAAAAAAGCATTAAAATCACCCACATTAGAGGTTAGAGGGTTAGAAGAAGTTTGTGAGGAGTTTTTAGGGGGTAGGGGGGTAATATTAATATTTAATTCTTTAACTTCGGTTTCAAATTTTGAAAGTTCCTTGAAATTAGAAGTTAAATTTTTTTGTTTATCTATTTGATTTTGTTCTTCAATACGTTCTATTTCTTCTTTTGGAGCAAATAAATAGAACATATTTCTTCCATTGATTTTTTTGATTTTTACATAACCAAATTCAATGAGCTGATTTAAATATTTTTGAAGTGTGTTAAAAGAACAACGCGTTTCAAGCATAAGTGTTTCCTTGCTTGGAAAGCAGTAGTTTTTATGCCGACTATAAGAGCATAGATTAGCAAAAATAAGTATTGCTTCTGCTCCTAGTCTTTCATCATTTCGTATAAAATCTGGCACAACCACACCTCTAGCCATTTTGTTTGGCACAAAATCAATAAAGTTTTCCATTACTTTTTTCCTTTTTGAAAAACTAAAAAAAGTATGAAAAATAAGACCCTAACTCTTGACAAGCGGACACGATTGACGTATATTTTACTCATCCTTTTTGAAAACTAAAGGACGGTAAAACGTCTTAGTTCTTCTAAACCACAAAAATTGCGAGTTTTTGTGGTTTTACTTTTTTATAGTTCTTATAAAATTTTTTTCAAAAATATCCTTTGAAGTAATTAATTGAGTGGCTGACTCATCAGTGCTTGATCACCACATCAAGCAGACGGCTCTTAGCGAACCGTTTCGTCTTATTGCTCTTCGTTTGCTAAAGAAAGAGTTTTCATCCATGCACCCATAGTTCTTGTTAAAATACAATTTTTTTCACATTGACCTAATAAAACATATAAATTAAGAAGATCAATTGCAGAAAAATCTTTACATTCAAAAAAAGTGTTTACTGCATTTTCTTCTTCAAACTCAAATTTTAATATACTAATTTTATTTTCGATATTTACTTTAATTTCCACTTTTCTCATTATAAAACTCCTTTGTTATTTAAATAAAAGTGGCTTCCAGAGCTTTCTTGGCTGCGTCATAAGACGGAAACACAAGTTTGCTGTGGAAGCCGTTGTAAGAAATAGTCTGTCTATCTTGAATACAAGCAACAGCTATTTCATATACTTCTTGTTCTAAAATTTCATTGTTTTCATTAATAACAAATATGGTATCGCCGTACTTGTACTTTGATTTTACAATAATTTCGTAGCGAACTTCTGCTATGCGTGGAAACACAGCAGAAGTTGCAACGTTTAAGGGAGAGTTATGTTGGGAATACTGAGTAAAATTTATAAGAGAATCTTCTGAAATGCGGACAACAGGTATTCCTTGACGCATAGCATATTCAAGTTCTTCATTTACGCCAAAAGAAACATCATAACCTTCAAGTTCTAAAAGCCATAATTCATCTGCCCAAGAAATCATTGGGTAGTCAATACCTGACCATGTTTCAAAACCTGTATCTATACCAAATTGGCACAACTGATGTCCATAAGTAATAGGAGAGAATACAATAGCCCCTTGTTTCATCAGAGAAGCTGCAACGCTTGTTGCAGTTTTATATCGCACTTCTCTGATGTAAGGGTCTGAATGTGAATAAGGTAAAGCCAGATATATCTTTTTACCTTGTAAATTAGACATAAAAAAACTCCCTAAATTTCCTTTAGGGAGTTTATAAGTATATCAAAATATTATATTTTTAATTTTGGCGTCTCCAAGGGGATTTGAACCCCTGTTGACGGCGTGAAAGGCCGCTGTCCTGGGCCGGCTAGACGATGGAGACGTATGCCGTGAAATAATTTTTACGTAAAAAGCTATCCTTTGTCAAATGTTTTTTTCAAAAAAATGAAAAAAATTTAATATTTTTTTCAAAAACGATGTATTTTAGTTCAAGTTGATTTTCAAGAATTTTTTTTATAAGGAAAATAAGTGGATATTTCTATATTATATATTGTTAATTTAATGAATTAATACTGTATGGTAAATACATTTTTATAAAAAACAATAATTGTCTTTATGATAGTTGTAACTATATGGAAAAATTATATATTATGAAAAAGAAAACAGAAACTTTTATAAATTAGCTGAATTGTCAATCCAAGTGCGATATCTCTTGTAGAAAAATTTCAATTGGAGTTGTCCAATTTAGATACTTTCTAGGTCTATTATTAATGAGTTCTAGTTTTTGTCGTAATTTTTCTTGAGTTATCTTAGATAAATTTGTTTGTTTTAGATAAAACTTTCTTAATAAATCATTAGCATTTTCATTACAACCTCTTTGCCCATTGTTTTTGGGGGAAATAAGCGTCTGCAAAGAAAAATCTATTTTTAGTTCGTCTTTTATTTGCTTATGACATGCAAATTCCTTTCCTCTATCTGAAGTTATAGATTTCATAGCTTCTTTAATTAGTACAGAAAAAAGATAGCTTATTGCTTTTTTCATGGCATGGGCTGTCCTTTCATTACTTGTAAAAGCTGTTAATAGCCTTGATTTTCTTTCAATATAAGTAAAAATACACCTTTACTTTCTCCTCGCTACTTGAAAGAATACTGTTAAGTTCCCAATGTCCAAATTCATTGCGATTATTTGCTTTCTTTGAATGTTCTTTTATTGATGTCCCAGTTGAAAATATCTCTCTTTTTTCAACTCCCTTTCTTTTTTTATCTTTATGAAGTAATAGTTGAAGATTATTTGAGTTTATTTTTTCATGTAATATTGTATTTGCAATTTGTTCAGGAGATCATGTACACTGTAATTTTTCTTGAATAATAGTAATAATATCCTGTGATAATTTTATATTACCAAGATTATTCTTTTTTTTATTACTATAATTATTTTGAGTAGTTATAAAATAATAATCTTTTTTGTTTCTGTTTATTTCTCTTATAATAGTTGAATAATGTGGTCAAAGTAAATTAGCAATTTTTCTACAACTAAAATTTAAGGCTAAATATTAGCTTTTCTCTTTCAATTAGTGTAAGCTGTGTGTAGTTCAATAGTAAAACCTTCTTGTAGTTGTTCCAACATATAATTTTACATAAAGGTTTTGTATTGGGCTACTTTTTTTAATACTTGTTGTACTTCGTTTTACAATTTAAAAAATGAATAAGAAAAATAGGATTGATTTGTAAGGATAGCATAATTAAAAAATAAAACATGATAATTTATTGTGAATTATACTATATTATCATGTTTTATTTTGTATATTAGTCAACTTTTTCTTCAGTTACTTCAATTCTATTAATTCCGTCAATATTAATATAGCACCACATTAATCCATCGAAATTAGCTTCAACTTTTATTTTTGCACCATTTGTTTTTAATTTTTCAACAGTTTCTTTCCAATTGTTTGGTGTGCTAAAAGAAATGAGATGATAGCCTTCACCTTTTTCATCTAATTGTTGTTTCCAAATAGAATTACCTGAAACTGGTTGAATAAGTTCAAAAACTAATCCATTATTAATTCTTGCTTGGGCAAAATGTGCAACAAAGGGTTCACCTATGGTTATATCTTCTTTTTTACCCTCATAATCAAATTCTGTCCATTCAGAAAATCCAGCCATTTGCCATTGTTTTTTGGCATTTTCAATGTTTTTTACAACATAACTTACTTTATACGGTTCTGGAAGAATAGAGTTCATAATTTACCTCCTAATTTTTGCTAAAAATAGCATTAAAAAAGAGGAAAAAAAATAGCTTAGACTAATTACAGTCAAAGATAAGAGGTTCTTGTTCGTTTTTACTAATTTCTTCTAATTTTTCAATATCATATATCTGTAATTTTTTTTTGGTAAAAGTACCAATAATATTTTCTTGTCGTAATTCTTTGATCACACGGGCTACTGTTGTTTGGTGCAAACCCATCATAGCACCAATTTCTGCTTGTGTTAGTTCAGGATTAAAATCTTTTGCATTTTGTCCTTTTAATAAAGCAAGTAATGCTTGGCATACACGGCTTTTAGCTGACGCATAGGCTAAATCAGAAAAATATGAATAGCTAATAGATTCTTTTAATGCAAGTGTTTCTATAAAATTGACATAAAGTTCAGGATAATTTTGTATAAACTCTATTGATTCAATAAAAGATCGTGGAATTTGCCTTATTGTTATATCAGTATGTGCTGTGTATTGGAATTTTATTTTATTGTTAAAAATAGCTAATTCATTAAATAAACAACCTTGTTTTTGAAAAATAAAAATCCATTCTAATCCTGAGAATGTTATAAATGAAGTTTTTATAATTCCTTTTTCTAAAAAAAGTAAATAATCGCTTGTTGTTTGGATTTCTCGTCCTTTTTTATATTGAGTTATATGAAAAGATGGTAAAATTTCATTCCATTTTTCATTGATATTGCTAAGTCGTAAAAATAATTGTGCAAAACTTGTGGGATACATTTTATAACTCTATTGTGCTATTGCTTATATTGATTAAAGTTTCTTGATCTAATATTTCTATATATTGTGGAGTTACTTTTCCTATTATATTATTTTGTCGTAGTTTTTTTAGGATATTACAGGTTGTTACAGGGTGCATTCCACAAAGTTGAGATAATTCAATTTGATTTATGGATTTAATATATTGTTGATATTGTATTTGTTTATCCGTAGTTATGTCTAAAATAGTGTTGCATAATCTAGGTAAACACTCAAAAAAACAACTATAATGCGAACGAGTTGTATGTATTTCAATGCATTTAGAAATAGTTTTTGCTAATCCTTGCATAAGATTGGGATTATTTTGAATAAAAGGTAAATCCCAAAAATAATAAGAATCATAAATTCTAATTTCTGCTTTTGTATCAGTTATAAGTTTAGAAAAACGATTAGCACCTGTAATTGTTCCACCAACATTTGCAAGAGAATTTTCTCCAATTATTAGAGTAAAAATTTCTTTTTTATAATTTGTATTGCAAAAAGTTTTTACATATCCTTTTTCAACAAAGATTAAATCGTAATCTTTAGGATAAAAAGGTTGTGTATTTGTAACAGTGATATTTTTACTAAATGCTTTATAGTTTTTCCATTCAGGGTTTGCATTAAAAAGATGTGGTATAAAGTATCTTTTTATCATTTAAAATAAGTAACATATTATATGTGTTTATTCAAGAGGTTTTATTATAATGATAAAATAAAGCATGATAGATATTGTAATTTATATTGATATAATGCATTGAATTAAAATATTATTTTTTATTAAAAATTAGATGATTTGTGAAATTAACATATATATCAGTTAAAAAATGAAATATTTAATAAGGAAAAAACTATAATAACAATAAAAAACTAACGAGCAATTTTTTTAGTTCGTTAGTTTTTTATTGTAAAAAAAGAGTAAATTATTTTTCTTCGTCTAACGTACGAATTTTACCTGTTTGTTTGTATTCTGTAACAAGTTTGAATACTAATGGACTAAGGAGTAATATACCAATAAGGTTTGGAATTGCCATAAGAGCATTTGAGCAGTCAGCAATAAGCCATACAAGATCAAGCTTAATTAAAGCCCCTAAAGGAACGGCAAGGGTATAGAAGAAACGGAAAGGACGTAATATTTTTTCACCAAAAAGATAAATAGCACAACGTTCACCATATACGCACCAGCCTAAAATAGTTGTAAAAGCAAAGAAAAGTAAGCAAATAGCAACTAATTTATCACCAATACCGGGCATAACCATTTTAAAAGCACTAGCAGATAAGGCAACACCATTAAGCCCAGAAGTCCACATTTCTGTAACTAAGATTGTAAAGCCAGTCATGCTACAAACAATGATGGTATCAATAAATGTATCGAGCATACCGAGTATAGCTTGTTTCATGGAACAATCAGCTGTTGCAGTTGCATGGGCAATAGGAGCAGTACCAAGACCTGCTTCGTTAGAAAATACACCACGAGACATACCATAACGAATAGCCATCATAACCGTTGCACCTGCAAAGCCACCTTTTGCAGCAGTAGGAGTAAATGCATCTTGAACAACATATACAAAAACATCAATAATTCTATCTGAAAAACTAAAAAGAACATATAAACAAAGGAGTATATAAATAAGAGCCATTATTGGAACAATTTTACCAGCAACAATACCAATTCTTTGGATACCACCAATAAAAACGAAACCAGCTAATGCAAATAAAAGAATAGCAGTAATCCAGTTTGGAACACCAAAACTAGCATTTAATGATTCTGCAATAGAGTTAGTTTGAACCATATTACCAGTACCAAAGCACGCTAAAATACAAAATGTTGCAAAGAGTACACTAAGAAATCTCCATTTTTTTCCAAGACCACGTTCAATAAAATACATAGCTCCACCAACAAAGTAACCACTTGGAGTACGTTTTCTATAATACATAGCAAGTAAAATTTCAGAAAACTTGGTTGCCATACCAACAAGTGCTGTTACCCACATCCAAAATAATGCACCAGGACCACCATAGAAAATTGCAGTAGCAACCCCTGCAATGTTCCCAGTACCAATAGTACCAGCAAGAGCAGTCATTAATGCATTAAATGATGAAATTTCACCTGCACCAGAGCTTGTACGGCCTTTCCAAATTCCAATAAAGCCTTTAGGCATTTGGGTAAAAGTAAAAAATTTTAATCCTACGGTTAAATATAAGCCTGTTCCAACTAAAAGAACAAGCATCGCAGGTCCCCAAACAAAACCACTAAGACTGTTTAAAAATGAAATTAAAATTTCCATAGTGCCTCCTTATTTTTTTATGAACCTAGCACAAGAAAAAATTTCTTTTCTAGACTTTTTTTGTCTTTTTTTGATAAATTTTTCTAATATGTTGTATTAATATTTTCTTTTTAGAAAGATTTTTATTTCACAAAACTAATTTATTTTAAGAGATAAAAAAAAATGAAAAAAACAGGTTATAATGTATACTTATAAGCTAAATACATGCATTAAGAATATGAAAAAGAAAAAATAAATAATAAAATTTAATATAAGCGAATAAGTATGATAGAGAATATTTTGTATGCTTATTGTATGAAATTTTTTCATCATTTATTAATTATATCTTACTCACATAAAATATATTTGCTTATTATATATTATTTTGCTATGAATTTAAATTTAAAAAAATAAAATTTTAGAGAAAATGATAAGAAAAAAATAATTTATTTTTTTATAGTTATAGTAGTAAATTAGGGGATAGTTTTGACTGCTAGAGCAGTAAAATAACTTTTTTATCTGTATGAGCTATAAAAGTTATTTTTTTTTTTTTTTTTCAGTAAATAAATTTTTCGCTTATTATTTGATGTGGGTTTAACTCTAGTATAACGTAATAATTTTGAAAAGTTTTTCCAAATCTTCAAAAGGATACGTTATAAAAATATCTTTTCTTGCCATTAATAATTTTTGTTTAATAATGTAAAGTGATTTGCATTATTAAAGAGTGCCAAAGATATTCTTTTCAAAGTTTGCTTGAAAATTTTTGTCATATAAAAATTTTTTTACTATTTCAAAATTGTTAGTAGCGTTTTCATTTACTGTAAATTGTTCAAAATTTGAGGTTTGTATTGTATTGGAATTAAATGTTATTAACTCATTATTAGTAAATGTTTCAATTAGATTTATATCTGAAAAAAATATTTTTTTCTTTAATAAAAGGCAATAGGGTATTAATTTAAAATCCATTATAGTTTCATCACCACAAAGAATTACATTGAATTTTTTAAGAAAATTTAATAAAAATTTTTCAGACAATGTATTTTTTACAAAATTAATTGAAGTATCATAAAGAGTTGAACCTATTTCTTGTAATTTCATTGCTTCATTGGGTTCAATTTTGGTTATATCACAAAAAATTTGAATATTATGATTTTTATATTTTAATAAAATTTTAAGTATTTCAATATAATTGGAATAATTATAACCAGTTATAAAAATATTACAAACTGAATTTTTACTTAATTCAGTATTGTTATTTAAAAGCTCTTTATTTATTTTTTGAAGAAAAAGGCAATAAAGAAAAAGAGTTGTGATAAATGAATTATTTTTAATAGAATATAAAATTGTTAAAAGTTCTTGAGGAAAGTTTTCAACAATTTGATTAATAACATCTAAGC